>CAYXJM010000735.1:0-1504 GCA_964465455.1 uncultured Klebsiella sp. | reverse complement strand
TCCGGACCTACGGCAGTTGCGCCAGGTGCTGCTCGATGAAGTCGAAGTCCGGGATCGCGGCGTCCTGCCCGTGCACGCGCACCTTCATGCGCTCCGCGGGACCGGCGGTGCGCGCCGGGTCCGGATGCACGTCGGCCGCGGTCATCAGCAACAGGTGTGGCACGCCCTGCGCGAGGATCGCGTAGTTGCGGCGCTGCCCGCCCTGCGCAAGCGCGCTCATGATCACGATGCGGCTGCCGTGACCGGTGTCCGCGTCGGTCTGTCCGTTGAGGACCTCGAACGACAGCACCGGCAGCCGCTCGTGGTGCCACTGCAGGGTACCCAGGAGCCAGTCCGGCGCGCCCGGCGGGCGCACGAGCTCGCGGCGCTTGATGATCTCGACCACCACCGCGCTCGGCACCACCAGCAGTCGCCCTGTCACCGGCACCAGCAGCGCGCTCAGGTCGCGCGCGGAGTTCTCCGCGTTCACGCCGCCTCTCCCTCGCGCCGGCGCAGCAGCGCATGGATGTGCTCGAGCAGCACCGACTCCTGGTACGGTTTGCCCAGGTAAGCGTTGGCGCCCAGCGACAGCGCGCGCTCGCGATGCTTGTCGCCCGTACGCGAGGTGATCATGATGATCGGTATGTGGCGCAGCTGCTCGCTGAGACGCACCTTGCTGACCACCTCGAAGCCGTCCATGTGCGGCATCTCGATGTCGAGCAGCATCACGTCGGGCACCAGCTCCTGCAGCTTGGCCATCGCGTCGGCACCGTCCTTGGCCGTGATCACCTGCATGCCCTCGCGCTCGAGGAAGCGCGTCGTGACCTTGCGCACGGTCACCGAGTCGTCCACCACCATGACCAGGGGCGGGCGCTCGGCTTTCTGCTCCGGGGCGCCGCGCGGCGCGTGCTCGTAGCCGGCGCCGCCGTGCGCCGCATCGGCGCGCAGCATCGCGGGAATGTCGAGGATCACCACCACCGAGCCGTCGCCGAGCACCGTGGCGCCGCTCAAGCCCGGCACCGCACCGAACTGCGGTCCCAGGCTCTTCACCGCGATCTCGCGCGCCCCGACCAGGCGGTCGACCTGCACCGCGAGCGCCTGTCCGCCGCCGCGCACGAGCACCACGGGCACCGTGTCGGAAACCCCGGCCGCGTCCTGCGGCTCGTCGGGGAACAGCACGGCGCCGAGGGAGCGCACGCGGTAGCTCTGCCCGGCGTATTCGAACGGGGGCGCGTCGGCGCCGCCGTAGTGCGCGAGCTCGTCGGCACGCATGCGCACCACGCCTTCGACGGTGTTCAGCGGCAAGGCGTAGATCTCGGCGCCCACCGTGACCAGCAGCGCCCGGCTCACCGAGACCGTGAACGGCAGCCGCACCACGAAACGCGTGCCGCGGCCGGGCTCGCTGTAGATCTCCAGCGAGCCGCCCATCTGGCGGATCTCGCTGCTGACCACGTCCATGCCGACGCCGCGGCCGGATACCTGCGTGACCGTCGCGGCGGTGCTGAAGCCGCTGGCCAGGATGAAC
>CAYXJM010000734.1:0-1506 GCA_964465455.1 uncultured Klebsiella sp. | reverse complement strand
ACAGGAAGATGTAGGGATACGACTTGTCGTCGCGCAGCAGGATGTTGTACGGCGGGCGCTGGCTCTTGATCAGGTTCTGCTCGAGCAACAGCGCCTCGGTCTCGCTGCCCGTCACGGTCACCTGGATCTCGGCGATGCGCGCGACCAGCGCCTCGGTCTTGGCGCCGAGCCCCGTGGCGCGGAAATAGCTCGCGACGCGCTTGCGCAGGTTCCGCGCCTTGCCGACGTAGAGCAGCCCGCCCGCGGCGTCGTACATCTGGTAGACGCCGGGCAGCTCGGTGAGGTTGCGCAGGAACGTTGCGGCGTCGAAGCCTGTCACGATGGATCCCCGGTGCAGCCGCGCGCCCCGCGGCGCGGCGGGCGGGATTATAGCGGCCCCGGCCCGGCGCCTGCGCGGCGGCGCCGCGGCAGCGGGAGCTTCACACGGCGATCAGGTCGTGGCTGGCGGCGAGCTTGGCGAGCTCGATGTCGCCGCCGACGCCGAGCTTGTCGAAGATGCGGTGGCGCAGGGTGTACACGGTCTTGACGGAGTTCGAGAGCTCGAGGGCGATCTGGCACGGGCGCCGCCCCGCGAGCAGCCGCATGCAGACCTGCATTTCGCGACCGCTCAGCTGGTCGAAGGGATTGGCGGGCCGTGCGCCCGGCGCCGCCGGCGGCGCCACGCGCCGCGGGGCCAGCACGCGGCGGATCGTCGCCTCGAGCTCGGGCGCGCGCACGTCCTTGCCCACGCAGGCGGCGATGCGGCTGCGCCCGAGCCGCCCGGGCGGCTCGCCCGCGCACACGGTCACCGCGATCGTGCGCGTCGCCGGCAGCGCGATGCCGATGCGTCGCGCCGCCTCGAGGCCGCCGATGCCCGGCATGCGCAGGTCCATCAGCACGATATCCGGGCGCAGCCGGCGCGCGAGCACGATCGCCTGCTCGCCGCTGTCCGCCTCGCCGAGGCAGTTCACGCCGGGAATGTCCGCGAGGGTGCTGATGATCCCGCGTCGCACGATGTACTGGTCGTCGACCACGAGAACGCCGATGACGGAAGATGCGGATGCACTCAGCACGCCAGATCCCTCCAATCGGTGCAGGGGGCGCCGCTGTACAGCTCACTCGGTGGCGTCTGCGATGACGGGGGGCCGACACTAGTACACCGCGCCAGCCGGCGTCGAGTCCCATTCGGGCTACGCGGGCGCGGCGTCCGCAGCGCGGCGACCCGCATCCCCGGCCGGCGTCCGCGTGCTCAGCGCGGCAGGATGCGGCGCCAGGTCAGGTTGATGCGCGCTCCCGTGGCGCGGCGGGTCTTCGGCACGCTGTGCTGCCAGTGCGCCTGCAGCGGCGGCTCCATCAGCAGCAGCGAGCCGTCGGCGAGGTCGAGGGCGAAGCGGGTGGCGTGCGCGTCGCGCCGGCGCAGCAGGAAGCGCCGCGTGGCGCCCAGGCTGAGCGATGCGATCAGCGGCTCCGGGCCGAGCTCGGGCTCGTCGTCGCTGTGCCAGGACATGCCGTCGGCGCCGTCGCGGT
>CAYXJM010000733.1:0-1506 GCA_964465455.1 uncultured Klebsiella sp. | reverse complement strand
AACTGGAAGCTGACCTACGACAACTTCCAGGAGAACTACCACCTGCGCTTCATCCATCCGCGCTCCGGCGGCGGCGGCGCGGTGGGACCGGAAAACCCCTTCGGCTACCCGGTCGGCTACGGATTCCACGGCGAGCACCGCACGCAGACGATCTGGACCAATCCCGCGCCGAAGCTGAGCCCGGCCCAGATGCAGGCGTTCGGCAAGCTGGTGCCCGCCCTGATGCAGCGCGGGCTGATGAACCATGCGTACGGACGGGCCTATTACGCGGTGTTCCCCAACATGTTCATGATCGGCACGCCGACGCAGCCCTTCGTGCACTACGTGATGCCGATCTCGGCGACGCGCTCGCGCGGCGTCATCCGCATCTACTGGGTGGGCGACGACATGAACGCGAGCGAGCGCTACGGGCGCGAGTTCTCGATGGCGATGGCGCGCGACGTCCACTCCGAGGACCGGGCGGTCATCGAAGCCGGCCAGCGCGGCCTGAGCAGCGGCGCCCTCGAGCACATCCACCTGCAACAGCAGGAGGTCCTGCTGCGGCACCTGATGCACCACGTGGACGCGAAGGTGCAGGCGTACAAGGCGGAGAAAGCGGGAGGTGCAGCATGAGCCGGACATCCCTGTTGCCAGCCGGTTTCGAGGCGCTGGCGCCGTTCGTGGAGTTCTGGGAAGCCGACACGGCGGCCGGGCGCGCGCACCGTCGCGACATCAGCGACGAAGCCGCGCGCCTCGCGTTCTACAACGCGGCCAACGAACTGGTGCCGAAGGCGCTGGAATATCTCGACCGCAAGCCGCTGGAGCAGTTCGACGAGAGCGAGCAACGGCTGATGCGCCTGGTGCTGGGCTTCGCGCACGTTGCGATGGCCGTCGAACTGCAGCGTGAGGAAGAACCGAAGCACGCAAGGTACCGGCCGTTCATGCGGATCACCAGGGCACCGGCGGACGTGCCGCCCGCGTGAGCGCGCGGGCGCCGACGCGAACCGACGGGGAGAAACGCGGATGAACGCGGGTTTCGGAGCAGTGATGCAGCACGGTTACGTCGTGAACGACGTGGCCGCTGCGGCGGCGCAATGGGCGGAACGCGTGGGAGCGGGGCCGTTCTACGTGATAGACCGCATGCGCCTGGACCAGTACTGGTACCGTGGCGTGCGCACGGACGTCGAAATGCGCCTCGCCTTCGGCTACTGGGCCGGCCTGCAGATCGAACTCATCGAGCCGCTGGGCTCCGCCGACAACCTCTACGGCCAGGCCCTGCGCGACGCGCCGGGCAAGCTCAACCACTGCGCCGTCGTGGTGAGCGACATCGACCGCCTGCTGGCCGCTCGCGGCCTCGGGCAGGATCGCGTGATCCAGTCGGGGACGATGCCTTCCGGGCTCAGGTTCGTCTACCTGGACCGGTATCTGCCGGGCGGCCTGCACCTGGAACTGATAGAGGCCACCGAGAGCACGCTGGGAGCCTTCGCCGGCATGCAGGCGGTGAGCCGGCAGTGGGACGGCCAGGAT
>CAYXJM010000732.1:0-1507 GCA_964465455.1 uncultured Klebsiella sp. | reverse complement strand
GCAGCTTGAGGCGGTGCGAGAGGATGTTGGTCGCGATGCCGAGCTCGCGGCGGATGTCGTCGTAGCGGCGCATGCCCAGGAAGCACGCCGCGAGCACCAGCGGCGTCCAGTGATCGGCGATCAGGTCGATGGCGTGCAACAGCAGCCCGTTGCCTCCAGCGTCGTCGGCGAGCGTCCTCGCGGAGCGCCGCAGCGCGCCTTCGTTGGTCGCGACGTCGGCCCGGTGCGGGTTGCCGGCCTCGTGGCGGAGTTCACGGATGTCGATGCGCTTGCCGCAGCGCGCACAGACCGGCGACGGCAGCGTCGCGTGCCCGCACGGGCGGTGCAGCAGCCTCGGCGGCAGGCGGCGGTCCGTGCCCCGGTTCCAGCGTGCTTCCCAGGCCCAGATCGCGAGCGCGAAATCGTAGAGTGCAGAGCCTTTCTCGGTGAGCCGGTACTCCACCCGCAGCGGCCGTGCCTGGTAGGGGTTGCGGTAGATCAGGCCGTTGCCGACCAGCGCGCGCAGCCGCTTGCTCAGCGTGGCGCGACTCGCGCCGGTGGCCTCGGCCAGTTCCGCGAAGCGTGCGGTGCCGAGGAACATCTCGCGCATCACCAGCGCGGTACAGCGGTCGCCGACCACCGCGAGCGCCTTGGCGATCGGGCTCGAGGGAAGGATGCGCGCTGCGTTCACGGGTTCATGCGGACTCGGTTGCGACCGCGCGCCGGTTGCGCTGTCGGTCTCTTAATGAAAGCGGGTAGAATCCGGCGAAACCGGTGATCGGGGCACAGGGTAGACCATGAATTCCTGGTTTGAGAAGCACGCCGCGACCCTCGACAAGGCGCTCGATGCGTGCGCGCGGCGCCATTCGTGGACCGCGTATCCCGAGTCGCCGAGCAGCCGCGTGCACGGCGCGGAGCTGCCCGCGCGCGGCAGACGCGAGTTCGAGGCGCTGCTCGGCAGGCGCTTCGACATCGGGCAGCTGCCGGGCCACGACGGCTGGGTGGGCGGCGAGGTCTCGCCGTTCAGCGGCGAGGCGCTGGGCATCTCGTATCCGCGCCTCGACGTCGACGCGGCGTTCGCCGCGGCGCGCCGTGCATGGCCCGCGTGGCGCGATGCCCCGGTGCGCGAGCGCGTCGGTATCTGCCTCGAGATGCTCGCGCGCGCGGGCGATCCGCTGGCGCTGTTCGTGAACGCCCACGCGACGATGCACACGGCCGGCCAGAGCTACATCATGGCGTTCGCGGGCTGCGGCGCGAACGCGCTCGACCGCGGCCTCGAGGCGCTGGCCTACGCGTGGAAGGCGATGCGCGACGTGCCCGGGCGCGCCGTGTGGGAGCGCGGCTTCGGCGGCCCGGAAAAGGTCAGGCTGGACAAGGCGTACCGCATCATGCCGCGCGGCCCCGCCGTGGTGATCACCTGCGCGACGTTCCCGCAGTGGAACGGCTACCCGGCCGTGATGGCGAATCTCGCCACCGGCAACCCGGTGATCCTGAAGCCGCACCCGAACGCGATCCTGCCGGTGGCGCT
>CAYXJM010000731.1:0-1519 GCA_964465455.1 uncultured Klebsiella sp. | reverse complement strand
GCGCGTGGTCGCGGTGCGTGAGCGGGATGCCGGCGTACGCCGAGCAGCCCGAGGCCGCCGTAATGCCCGGCACCACCTGGAACGGGATGCCGGCCGCCGCGAGGCGCTCGATCTCCTCGCCGCCGCGGCCGAAGATGAACGGGTCGCCCCCCTTCAGGCGCAGCACCCGTCTGCCCGCGCGCGCGTGCGCGGCCAGCAGTTCGTTTATGTCCGGCTGCGGCACCGCGTGGTCGCCGCGGCGCTTGCCGACGTAGATGCGCTCGGCCTCGCGGCGCACCAGCGCGAGCACCGGCGGGCTGACCAGGCGGTCGTAGAACACGACGTCCGCCTGCTGCATCAGGCGCAGCGCCTTCAGGCTCAGGAGCTCCGGATCGCCGGGTCCGGCGCCCACCAGGAACACCTCGCCGCGCGGCGGCGCATCGAGCGCGGCCACCTCCTCCTCCAGCAGGCGCCCTGCCCCCGCTTCGTCGCCCGCCAGCACGCGCTCGGCCACCGGCCCCTCGAGCAGGCGCTCCCAGGCGCGCAGCCGCCGGACCGGGTCGGGCAACCGTTCGCGCAGCCAGCCGCGCCGTGCCCCGAGGAATTCCGCGAGATGGCCGAGGCCCCCCGGCAGCATCGCTTCCAGCCGCGCGCGCAGGCTCCGCGCCAGCACCGGCACGCGTCCGCCGGTCGAGAAGGCGACGATCACCGGCGAGCGGTCCACGACCGCCGGCAGGATGAAGGTGCAGAGCCCGGGCCGGTCGGCGACGTTGAGCGGCACGTCGCGCGCGGCGGCCTCGCGCTGCACGGTCGCATCGACCGCGGGGTCGCCGGTGGCCACGATCGCGAGCGCGGCACCGTCGAGGTGGTGCGGTGCGAACGGCACCGCCTCGCAGCCGCCGCCGTGACGCTCGGCCAGCGCCGCGAGCGCCGGCAGGATGCGGGGGGCCACCACGCGCGGAAGCGCGCCGGCCTGCACCAGCAGCTCGGCCTTGCGCAGCGCCACCTTGCCGCCGCCGACGACCAGCGCGGTGCGCCCGCGCACGTCGAGGAAGACCGGCAGGTAGTCCACCGCGCGCTCAGGGCCGCAGGATCGTCTCGGCCCCGCCCATCCACGGGCGCAGCGCCTCCGGCACCGTGACGCTACCGTCGGCGTTCTGGCCGTTCTCGAGGATCGCGACCAGGGTGCGGCCGACCGCCAGCCCGGAGCCGTTCAGCGTGTGCAGCAGCTCGGGCTTGCCGGTCTCCGGGTTGCGCCAGCGTGCCAGCATGCGCCGCGCCTGGAAGTCGCCCATGTTGCTGCACGAGGAAATCTCGCGGTAGCGGTCCTGGCCCGGCAGCCACACCTCGAGGTCGTAGGTCTTGCGCGACGCGAAGCCCATGTCGCCGCCGCAGAGCACGATCTTGCGGTACGGCAGCCCGAGCCGGCGCAGCACCGCCTCGGCGTGACCGGTGAGCTCCTCCAGCGCCGCGGCGGACTGGTCCGGGCGCACCAGCTGCACCAGCTCGACCTTCTCGAACTGGTGCTGGCGGATCATGC
>CAYXJM010000730.1:0-1521 GCA_964465455.1 uncultured Klebsiella sp. | reverse complement strand
GCGGCCATCGGGCTGACGCCGAGGTGCGCGGCGACGCGGCGCATCGAGACGGCACCGACGCCGTGCGTGTCGACGAGCTCCAGCGTCGCGGCGATGAAGTCGTCGGCGGACAGCGGGATCCGCGCCACCCCCGCCGCGCCGCGTCGGCGCTGCGGGCGCGCCTCCTGCGCGCTCATTCGCTCTGCATCATGTCGAGCGTCGACTGCAGCGTCGCGAGCGCCGGCTGGTTCGGGTACACGCGGAAGGTCATCGCGTGCTGGAACAGCGGGAAGTTCATCATCCCGGCGGCCCAGACCTTCTCCACCAGTTTCGGCACGCGCTCCTTCGGGTCGTTGTACAGGTTGTGGAACCAGGGGTTCATCGGCGTGATGGCGCGCGAGTTGTTCAGGCCGCCGAGCGCGTCGGGGTTGTTGTTGTCGACCTCGTAGAGGCGGTAGTGCGCCTTGAACTCCTGCACGCGCATCGCGGCGAACTCGTTCTGGTTCCACATCCACACGATCTCGCGCCGGCTCTGGCCGTCGTCGGCGAGCAGGAAGGAGCTCTGGTCGATGCCGTCGACGTAGCGGTCGTCCGGGATGCGATCCGCGGCGCCGGCCAGCGCGAGCGAGGTGTTGAAGAGGTCGAGCAGGTCGAACAGCCCGTTGGAGCGGCGTCCGGGCGCGATCATGCCGGGCCAGTACGCGATCCCCGGCACGCGCACGCCGCCCTCCCAGGTCGTGCCCTTGGCGCCGCGGAACGGCGTGTGGCCGGTGTCGGGCCAGCTGTCCTCCTCGGGGCCGTTGTCCGAGGTGAAGAACACGAAGGTGTTCTCCAGTTGGCCGGTGTCCTTCAGCGTCTTCAGCAGGCGGCCCACGATGTCGTCGACCTCGACCACCCCGTCGCGATACGGCGTGCCGGCCGGCGAGCGCCCGGCGTAGCCGTTCGCGGGGATGTTGTAGAAGTGCACCTTGCTGAAGGCGTGCACGAGGTAGAACGGCTTGCCGTCGGCGGACGCCTCGCGGATGAACTTCTCGGACCACGCGGCGAAGTCCTGGTCCATGTTCGCCGTGGTCTCGAGGCTCATCGGCTTCACGCGCTCGAGCGGCTTGCCGGCGACGCCCTGCATCAGCCAGTCGCCGCGCTCGTGGAAGGCCTTGTAGGCCGCAAAGCGCTCGGGCTTGCTGGTGATCTCCGGGCTGTAGGCGGACATCTGCCAGTCCTGGTACATGTCGACCACGCCCAGCATGCCGAAGAAGCGCTCGAAGCCCATGTCGGTCGGGAAGGAGCCCGCCTGCTCGCCGAGGTGCCACTTGCCGCTCAGGCCCGTGCGGTAGCCCGCCTCGCCGAGCAGCTTCGCCGCCAGCACCTCGTTGGCCGCGTTCTCGGCCACCTCGCCCTGCATGGTGGGACGGATCAGGCCGCTGCGTACCGGGAGCCGCCCGGTGTAGATCGCGGCGCGCGTGGGCGTGCAACTCGGCTGCGCGTAGGCCGAGGTCAGCGTGAGCCCGTCGCGGGCGAGCGCGTCGATGTTCGGCGTGGGCG
>CAYXJM010000729.1:0-1530 GCA_964465455.1 uncultured Klebsiella sp. | reverse complement strand
GTTCGAACACGCCGCTGTAGACCATGCCGTTCAGCAGGGTGTTCGGCGCCACGTGGCGCTGGGCGCTGCCCAGCATGCGCATCAGCGTGACGTCGCCGCCGAGGTTGGCCCAGCCGGGATCGAAGCGCATGCGCTCGAAGCCCGTGTGCAGCATCGGCACCATGCCAAGCTTCACCGCGGCCTCCCACAGCGCGTCCCAGCTCGGATGGATCGGCGGCACGCCGTTCACCGGGTAGGCCGGGATCAGGAAGATCCGCGAGCCGCGCCGGCGCATGCGCGCGAGTTCCTCGACGGCCCAGTCGAGCGAGCTGTATTCCAGCGCGCTCACGGGCAGCAGCCGGCCGTTCGACACGGCACAGGTGTCGGCCAGCCAGGTGTTCGCCGCGCGGATGACCTCCTGGCGCAGCCCGAGGTCCTCGACCTGCACGCCGTAGGCGATGCCGGCCAGGCAGATCACGTTCTGGATGTGGATGCCGTGCTGGTCCATCCACTTCAGGCGCGCCTGGGCATTGGCGACCTGGAACTGGTGCTTGCCCTCGAATTCCGCGCGACGCTCCTTCTCGGCGATTTTCTCCTGCCCGTACAGCACGGCAACGCCGGGCGGCACCAGTTGCTCGAACGGCGGCCGCTCGGCCGCGGGCACGTCGTGCAGCAGGTCGCCGACGATCGCGTGCACCGCCAGGGCGCCCGGATCGAGTTTCGGCAGCCGTTTCGCCAGGTCGGGGTAGGGCTGCAGCCATTCGTCGCCCGGCTCGAAGTGGGCGTCGACGTCGATCACGGTCACCGCATCGGCGCCGAGGAAGCGCTGTTGCATGGATCCGTCGATGGATTGCATGTGCGAGATGCTCCTGGGCGAGCGGCGCCGCGCCGGGCAGCCGCCTTGGTGTTATGGGGGCGCGAGGCCGCGCTGGGGGAGCGCCGGGCCTGCCGCGCGTGGCGCAGATTGACACGGATCCCGCGGCCATCCAATACTTTATCCCTAAGCAAAATATTCCGGCAAGTGCGCCGGGCGCCGGATTCCCGGCGCCCGGCACGGTCGCCGGAGCGTCCAACGCCACACACGGAGATCGCCATGTTGACCGAAGCCCGCCGGCAGGAACTCTCGGATCTGCTGCGCCCGGTATCGCCGCCGCGCGTGCTGGAGAATGTCTACACCGACGAGCAGCGCGAGCGCCTGCTCGACGTGGTGCGACAGCAGGGTCCGTGGAAGCTGATCATCGCGCAGCATTTCGCCTCGGCCGAGGAACTGATCGCGACGATGTCCGGCGGCATGCCGGAGGGCGTGACGCCCACGCTGGACATGTTCCTGACGCCGACCTTCCGTGGCTTCTACGCGAACTACTCGGCTCCGCTCTATCCCGAGATCCACGACTGCTTCTACAACGCGAAGTTCCTCGAGCTCGCGAAGTCCTACTGGGGCGCGAAATACGCCAAGCCCCAGATGATGCTGTTCAACGTCAACGGCCCCTGCGGCAACACGGACCCGGGACACCTCGACTCGCCGAGCTTCCGCGGCATCCGCTACGAGAA
>CAYXJM010000728.1:0-1538 GCA_964465455.1 uncultured Klebsiella sp. | reverse complement strand
TTGTTCATGATCTCGGCGGCGAACTTCACGCCGCCGAGGAAATGCCCCTGCGGCAGGCCCGATCCGGTCAGCTCGCCCTCGACGATCTTGTTGAGCTCCTGCAGCGCCGCGGCGTTCACGGTCTCCATCGTGGCGATGCGCATCAGCAGGTCGGTGCGGGCCTTTTCCGGGAACTGCGCGAGCACCTCGGCCGCCTGGTCGGGGTAGAGATAGGACAGGATCACGGCCTGGATCTGCGGGTGCTCGCCGCGGATGGTGTTCGCGACCAGCTTGGGGTTCATCCAGCGCAGGCCCTCGAGCCCCTTGGTCTTGTCGCTCATCAGGATGTGGTCGATGACCGTGGTGGCGCGCTCCTCGCCGAGCGCCTCGATCAGCACGTTGCGGATGTAGGCCTCGGTGCCGACGCCGAGCCCCGTCGCCGAACCGGCCTCGACCAGCACCTGCTCCATGACCAGCGCCACGTCGGCCGTCTTGACGTCGCTCATGTTCGCCATCTGCGCGCCGACCTTCTGCAACTCCTTCGGCGTCAGGTAGCGCATGATGCTCGCGGCATTCGACTCGCCCACCGACAGCAGCAGGATCGCCGCCTGCTCGATCGGCTTCAGGTGTTCGATGCCGGCCTTTTCCTCACTCACTGTCACGCACCCACTTGCGCACCACCTGCGCGACGCGCTCGGCGTCGCTCTCGACCATCGCCTGCACCGCGGACAGGCGCGACTGGTACTCGCGTCCGGGTGCGGCCAGCAGCAGCGCCTCGGCCTGGCTCTCGCTCGAGCGCTGCTGCGCCGCCTCGAGCCGCAGCCGCTCCTCGCGGTGGCGATCCTCGAGCGCGCGCAGCTGCTTCACGTTGCTGCTGAGAGAGCGTAGCACGGGCCGCACGACCGCGAGCAGCACCGCCAGCACCAGCAGCGCCGCCAGCACCTGGCGCAGCACGGGGAAGAACCAGTCCTGCTGCCAGAACGGCACCGCCGCGAGTTCGCCGGCGGGCGCCGGCACGTCGAAGAAGGCCGCGTTCACCACGTTGACGCTGTCGCCGCGCGCCGGATCGTAGCCGACGGCATCGCGCACCAGCGTCGTCACACGCTCGAGCGCGGCATCGTCCCACGGCAGGTTCTCGCGCTCGCCGCTGTCGGCGTTCACGCGCACGCGATCGTCCAGCACCACGGCCACCGTGAGCCGGCGCACATTGCCCACCTGGTGGCGGGTGTGGCTGAGCGAGCGGTCGACCTCGTAGTTGCGCGTCGACTCGGTGCGCACGTTGCGCGGCGCCACCGCAGCCGCGGGCTCCCCGGCCGGCGCGCCAGTCACCACCTCGGGTGCGGCGCCCGCAACCGGGGGCTGGTTGCTGAGCGCGCCCGGAATGCCCGCGCCGGCATCGCCGGGGACGCGCTGCTCGTCGAGTCGCCGCTCGCTGCGCAGCGCGGGAAGATCGGGATTGTAGATCTCGTCGGTCTGCTCGACCGCGGTGAAATCCACGTCGGCCGTCACCTCGGCCTTGTAGCGGCCGCCGCCGACGACGGGCTCGAGGATGCGGTGCA
>CAYXJM010000727.1:0-1542 GCA_964465455.1 uncultured Klebsiella sp. | reverse complement strand
TGCGCGTGTGGGACACCGAGCACAACAACGGCGTGCTGATCTACCTGCTGCTGGCCGACCGCGACGTCGAGATCGTGGCCGACCGCGGTATCGCGGCGCGCGTGGCCCCGGCGGAGTGGGAGTCGGTGTGCCGGGCGATGGAGAGCGCGTTCCGGGCCGGGCAGTTCGAGCAGGGCGCGCTCGCGGGCATACGCGCGGTCGGCGAGCTGCTGGCCCGCCACTACCCGCAGCGCGGCACCGACACGCTCTCCAACGCCCCGTACCTGTTGTAGGGGCTGGGCCATGCCCGCGACCGTCGCGCGCAGGGCGCGCTCCCACAAAGAGGTCCGCAGGGCTCGCTCCCACGCCACACGGACTTCGCTGTGGGAGCGCGCCCTGCGCGCGACGGCGGCGGCGAGGGCGCGCCGCCACCCATGAACGATAACGCCGCGGGCTTGTCCCGCGCCCACATCCGGGGAGCAAGACGATGGAATTGACGGGCTGCAGCATCCTGGTCACCGGCCCCGCCGGCCAGATCGCGTTCCCGCTGGCGGCGCGCCTCGCGCGCGACAACGAGGTGTGGGGCATCGCGCGATTCGCCGACGCCGCGTCGCGCGGGCGCGTGGAGGAAGCCGGCATCACGACCCGCGTCGTCGACCTCGCCGCGCCCGACTGGAGCGGACTGCCCGAGCGCTTCGATTACGTGCTGCACCTGGCGGCCGTGATCCCGCCCGGCCTCGACTACGACGCGACGATGCGCGTCAACGCAGGCGGCACCGGCCACCTGATGCGGCGTTTCCGCCACGCGCGCGCCTGCCTCGTGATGTCGACCTGCGGCGTGTACCAGCCGCCGGCCGATCCGCGGCACGCGGTGCGCGAGACCGATCCGCTCGGCGTGAGCCACCAGCCCTACGCGCCGACCTACTGCGTGTCCAAGATCGCGCAGGAAGCCGTGGCCCGCTTCGCGGCCGAGGCCTACGGGCTCCCGACCACGATCGCGCGCATGAACGCGGCCTACGGCGACAACGGCGGGCTGCCGGCGATCCTGCTCGAGATGATCCTGGCCGGGCGACCGGTTCCGTTGCCGACGGGCCGCGCCGCGATCGCGAGCCCGATCCACGAGGACGACATCTTTGCGCACACACCCAGGCTGCTCGCCGCCGCCGCGGTGCCCGCGACGATCACGAACTGGGGCGGCGACGAACCGGTGGACGTGCGCGACATGGCCGCGCACCTCGCCGCGCTTGCCGGGCGCGAGGTGCGATTCGTCGAGTCGCCCGACGGCATGACGCAGTTCCGCCTCGATGCCACGCGCCGGTGCGAGCTGGCGGGCCCGTGCCGCGTCGACTGGCGCGAGGGCATGCGGCGCATGGTGGCGGCGCGGCACCCGGAGCTGCTGCGCACGCCACCCGCTTGAGCGCCGCCGCGCAATCCTGAGCAAACCGTAATCGCGCCCGGCCGGGCAGCGGCCGGATAATCCGTACACCATCACAGGCGCGGAGCGCGGAACATGGACGAATTCGATGTGTGCGTGATCGGCGCCGGCTACGGCGGCGCCACGGT
>CAYXJM010000726.1:0-1544 GCA_964465455.1 uncultured Klebsiella sp. | reverse complement strand
GCCGCTCGACTGCGTCGACTGGAAGGTGCTGAACGAGCGGCTGAAGCAGAACTCGTTGGTGGAGAAGCTCACGGCGCAGTGGCTCGCGCGGCGTATCGCCGGGCTGCAGCGGGAGCGTCCTTTCGTGTGATCCGGCGCCTGTGGGTCGGGCTTGCAGGTCGGGCTTCATCCCGGCACCGGTTCTTGATCGCTGCGCCACGGTTCCGGTAGGCTTCCCGCCCATGCGCACCATTCTCAGCCCAAGCGCCGTTACGGCTCCCCGGGCGCTGCTCGTCCTGATGCTGGCCGCGAGCGTGCTGCTGCACACCGTGCTCGGTTTCCTGTCCGAGCTGCATGAATATGCCGGACACGCCCCTGCCGCTTTCGCGCAGCACGCAGATGGCGCGCACCCGCACGCTGACGACCACGACCAGGACGAATCCGGCGGATCCGGCTCCGATCTGCACGCGATCCTGCACCTTGTGCATTGCTGCGGCCACGGCGGCAGCGCCGTAATCGACGCAGCCTTGGCGCGCCTGGGCGAACCGGCGCACTCACCGCGGAGCCACCGCTACGCCTTGACCCTGCCAGCGTCCGAACCGTCCAACCCCTTCCGACCTCCGATCGCCGTGTAAAGCTCGGTCGGCCCTGCGCCGGCGATGCCACAGCACTGTTTTTCTGTATCGGAGTGATCCCATGGACCCGAGATCCGCGGCGTTTGCCGCCTGGGTCGTCGCCTGCTGCGCGGCCCTGCCCGCGGCGGCGGCCGACCGCCTGACTCTCGACGAGGCCTTCGCGCGCGTCGTCGAGCAACACCCGGAATTGCAGCAATTCGAGCGCCGCGGCGACGTGCTGGCAGCCGAGAGCGAGCGCGCCGCGCAGCGCCCCGCAGTGGTCGCCGGCGCCCTGCTGGAGAACGCGGCCGGCAGCGGCGAGGCAAGCGGCGTCGACTCGGCCGAGCTCACGCTGAGCCTTGCCTCCGTGCTGGAGCGCGGCGGCAAGGCCGCGGCGCGAGGCGACGTGGTCGCACGCCGGATCGATGCCCTCGCCGCGGCGCGCGAGGCGCGCCGGCTCGACCTGCTGGCCGAGGCGGCGCGGCGCTACCTGGCGCTCACCTCTGCCCAGAGGCTGGGCGAACTGGCTGCCGCCGAGCGCGCGCAGCGCGCACGCAGCGCCGCGGCGGCGCGCGCGCGGCATCGCGCCGGTGGAACGCCCGAGTCCGCGGTGCTGGCGGCGGAGGCAGCCGTGGCGCGCGCCGCCATGGACGAGCGGCTTGCGCAGGCTCGCTTCGAGAGCGCGCGCCAGCAACTCGCGGCGCTCTGGGGTGAACGCGATCCGGATTTCGCCATTGACCCGCCTGCGCTGCTCGCGCTGCCCGCGTTGCCCGGTCGCGGCGAACTCGCGCGGCTCCTCGAGGCCACCCCCGATATCACACGCTTCGCCGACGAATCGCGCGTGCGCGAGGCGCAGTTGGCGCTCGCACGCAGCGATGCCGCATTCGATCTCTCGTGGGAGCTCGGCGTGCGGCGGCTCGAAGCCAGCGACGACGTGGCGCTGGTGGCCGG
>CAYXJM010000725.1:0-1544 GCA_964465455.1 uncultured Klebsiella sp. | reverse complement strand
GAGTATCGCCTCGGTGTGCCAGGCGATGTCCGCGGCCGTCTCGCGCAGGAAGTAGTCGGGGCCCATGTGCGCCCACAGCGCCTCGACCGCGGCCGGCGCCACGCCGTGCGCTTCCAGCAGGGTGAGCGCCGCGGCGCGATTCGCGGCGATGCGCTCGCCGCGGTCGACGGGATTCTCGAGCCCGCGCCGCAGCGCGCGCTTCGTCTGGACGTACAGCGCGTGCAGCAGGCTCGCGCGCCAGCTGTTCCAGAGCGTCGGGTTGGTCGCGGTGATGTCCGCGACCGTGAGCGTGTACAGGTAGTCGAGGTGCACCTGGTCCGAGACCAGCCGCGCGAAGTCGCCGATCACCTCGGGGTCCGAGATGTCCTTGCGCTGCGCCGTGGTCGACATCACGAGGTGGTTCTGCACCAGCCAGGCCACGAGGTTCGCCTCGTGCGGGCCGAGCTCGAGACGGGCGCAGAACTCGCGCGCGTCGACGGCGCCGAGGTTCGAGTGGTCCCCGCCGCGGCCCTTCGCGATGTCGTGGTAGAGCCCCGCGATGTAGAGCAGCTCCGGGCGCGGCAGGCGCTTGATCGCGTGCGCCGCCGTGGGGAAATCCTCGCGCGCGCGCGGCAGCAGGAACATGCGCATG
Organism: uncultured Klebsiella sp.; assembly: GCA_964465455.1. Lineage (GTDB taxonomy): Bacteria > Pseudomonadota > Gammaproteobacteria > Pseudomonadales > UBA5518 > UBA5518. Next base: position 913 of record CAYXJM010000725.1, on the reverse strand, counting down.
TTGCGCACGACGCGGATCGTGTGCGAGTCGACCGAGTAGACGTGGTACAGGTCGTGCTGGGTCTGGCCGATGATGCGGCCGAACTCGGGGATGAACGCCCCGAGCACGCCGTAGCGCTTCATGCGGTCGAGCTGTGTCGCGACGCGGTAGGGCGAGCCCAGCAACTGCAGGAACAGGCGGTTCGCGCGCAGGTCGCGGCGCAGCGCGGCGTTGATCAGGCGGCGCGAGGAGTGCACGAGGCGGATCGTCGAGGCGCGCACGCCGACGATGAAGTCGTGCTGCGCCGTCAGCGTGAACATCTCGATCAGCGCCCAGGGCGCGGCGCGGAACACGTTGTCGTGGGCCACCTCGATGTAGCCGTTGCGCACGCGAAAGCGCGCGTTGATCTCGTAGAGGTTGACCGGCTCGCAGGCGCGCAGGATCGCCTCGTCGAAGAGCTGGGTCAGCATCTCGTTCAGCACGCCGAGCTTGAGCACGCAGCGGAAGTAGTCCTTCATGAAGTGCTCGACCCCGAGGCCGCGCTCGTCGTCGGCGTAGCCGAATAGTCGCGCGAGCTGCAGCTGGTAGTCGAACAGCAGCCGGTCCTCGGCGCGGTCGGCCAGCATGTGCAGGCCGTAGCGGACGCGCCAGAGGAAGTCCTGCCCGCGCGCGAGCGCCTGGTACTCCGCCTCGGTCAGGAAGCCGCGGGCCACGAGCTCCTGCGTGCTCGCGGCGCGGAAGTGCCGCTTCGCGACCCAGCCGACGGTCTGCACGTCGCGTAGCCCCCCCGGGCAGCCCTTGATGTTCGGCTCGAGGTTGTACTCGGTGTTGTTGAACTTGCGGTGGCGCGCCTTCTGTTCGTCCCACTTGGCGCGGAAGAACTCGGCGCTCGGCCAGATCTGCTCCGGGCCGGTCATCGCGGCGAGCCGCCCGA
>CAYXJM010000724.1:0-1545 GCA_964465455.1 uncultured Klebsiella sp. | reverse complement strand
GGATCGATCTATGCCAGCTACCGCTAGGCCCGATTGCGCGATCGTCATTCCCGCGCGCTTCGCCTCCTCGCGCTTCCCAGGCAAGCCGCTGGCCGACATCCTCGGCAAGCCGATGATCCGCCACGTGTGGGAGCGCTGCGTGCAGGCGCTCGGCGGCGACCACGTCTACGTCGCCACCGACGACGCGCGCATCCGCGCGGCCTGCGAGGACTTCGGCGCGCGCGTGCTGATGACCTCCGCCGCGTGCCTCACCGGCACCGACCGCGTGGCCGAGGCAGCGCGCTCGCTCGACTACGAATTCCTGATCAACGTGCAGGGCGACGAGCCGATGCTCGACCCTGCCGACATCCTCGCCGTGGCCGACGCCTGGCGCCGCCACGGCGGCGCGGTGGTGAACGCGATGACGCCGATCGCCGACGAACGCGAGTACTGGTCGCGCAACGTCCCCAAGGTGGTCGCGACACAGGACGGCCGCCTGATGTACATGAGCCGCGCGCCGATACCCGCGAACAAGGGCGGCAGCTTCGAAAGAGCCTGGAAGCAGGTCTGCATCTACTGCTTCTCGCCGGCGCAGCTGGCGGCCTTCGCCAGCGTCAGCGCGAAGGGGCCGATAGAGCAGATCGAGGACATCGAGATCCTGCGTTTCCTCGACCTCGGCTTCGAGGTGCGCATGGTGGAACTGGCCTCGGCGAGCATCGCGGTGGACACGCCCGAGGACCTGGAGCGCGTGGTGGATGCAGTTCGCGGCCGCTGACTACGATACGCTCGTCTTCGACTGCGACGGAGTGATACTCGACTCCAACCGCATCAAGACCGAGGCTTTCCGCACCGTGACGGCGCCCTTCGGCACCGCCGCGGTGACGCGCTTCCTCGACTACCACCACCGCCATGGCGGCATCAGCCGCAACGAGAAGTTCGCCTACTTCCTCGACCGGATCGTCGCGGTCGAGCCCGCGGAGCGCGAGCCGCTGCTGCGCACGATGCTCGGCGACTTTGCCGCGATCTGCGCGCGCGCACTGCTGGCCTGCCCCCTGGTACCCGGAGTCACGGCGCTGCTCGCCTCGATCCCCCCGCGCGTGGCGGCGTACGTGGTCACTGGCGGCGCCGAGAGCGAGGTGCGCGCGGTTTTCGCGGCGCGCGGCCTCGGGGGCTATTTCACCTCGATCCTCGGCAGCCCGACGAGCAAGCGCGAGAACATGCGCCTGCTCGCCGCCAGCGGCGCGTTCCGCGGGCGCGCGCTCTACTTCGGCGACGCCGAGCTGGACATGCATCTCGCCGAGGAATTCGGGCTGGAGTTCGTGTTCGTGCACGGCGTGTCCGACTGGCCGGAGGGCCGCGCGCATTGCCCGCACCCGCAGATCGCCGACTTCACCGAGCTCGGCTTCCGCGACGCCGTCGTGCGCGGCGCCGCATCGGAGGGCGGCAGCACATGACGGTGAACCTGTTCGTGCTCAGCACCGGCTTCCAGTACTACTTCTCGACGCTGCTGATCGAGCACCTGCGGCTGACCGACGTCGTCTACGCGATGTACCAGCCGCGCGAGGG
>CAYXJM010000723.1:0-1546 GCA_964465455.1 uncultured Klebsiella sp. | reverse complement strand
AGCGCGACCTGCTGGCGGGCAAGGTGCACGGCGGGAGCGTCAGCGCGCGCATCGCGGGGCTGCTCGCGCGCGCCGAGGCAGGCGAGGACCTCGACGAGGCCGGGATCACGGCGCTGCTCGGCGCGCGCGGCGCGGATTTCGCGGCCGTGTGCGCCGCCGCCGATGCGCTGAACCGGCGCCTGCACGGCGATCGCGTGAGCTACATCGTCAACCGCAACATCAACTACACCAACGTCTGCTACTTCAAGTGCCAGTTCTGCGCCTTCTCGAAGGGCAAGGCGCACGAGGAGCTGCGCGGGGCGCCGTACGATCTGGACGACGCCGAGCTGAGCCGCCGCGTCGCCGAGGCCTGGGCGCGCGGCGCCACCGAGGTCTGCCTGCAGGGCGGCATCCACCCGGCCTACACCGGGCAGAAGTACCTCGACGTCTGCCGCCTCGTGAAGGAGGCGGCGCCGCGGATGCACATCCACGCCTTCTCGCCGCTCGAGGTCTGGCAGGGCGCGAAGACGCTCGGCATGCCGCTGGCGGATTTCATCGCGAAGCTGCGCGCGGCCGGGCTCGACACGCTGCCCGGCACCGCGGCCGAGATCCTGCACGACGAGGTGCGCGCCGTGCTGTGCCCGGACAAGATCAACAGCGCCGAGTGGCTGGAGGTCATGGAGGCCGCGCACAGCCAGGGCGTGCGCACCACGGCGACGATGATGTACGGCCACATCGAGCAGCCGCGCCACCAGGCGCATCACCTGCTCGCGATCCGCACGCTGCAGCGCAAGTACCACGGCTTCACCGAGTTCGTGCCGCTGCCCTTCGTGGCCGGCGAGGCGCCGATGTACCTGCGCGGACGCGCGCGGCGCGGGCCGACCTTCCGCGAGGCCGTGCTGCTGCACGCGGTGGCGCGCATCGTGCTCTACCCGGACGTGCCGAACATCCAGGCCTCGTGGGTGAAGATGGGCGCCGAGGGTGTCGCGGCCTGCCTGCACGCGGGCGCCAACGACGTCGGCGGCACGCTGATGAACGAATCGATCACGCGCGCCGCGGGCGCCGCGCACGGCCAGGAATTCCCGCCGGCCGAGCTCGAGCAGATGATCCGCGATGCCGGGCGCAGTCCCTGGCAGCGCACCACGCTGTACCAGGCGGCACCGCCGGAGCGCCACGAGGCGGCGCTGCACGCCGCGCCGCTCGCGGAGTACGTGAATACGCCGGTGCGGCGTGCCGCCACGGGTGCGAGGAAGTCCGGCCTTATCGCGCGCGAGGCGCGCGGATGAGGCGCGCGCTGCAGTCACCCGGGCGTCGCTAGCAGGGCAATTGCGGATGGAATACTGGCTGTCGATCACCACGATCCCCGAGCAGGACCAGCTGCTCGCGCTCGCGCGCATCGCCGAGGAGGCGGGTTTCGACGGCATCACGGTCGCCGACCACGTGTTGATGCCCACGCGCGTCGAGAGCCGCTACCCGTACACCGAGGACGGTGCCGTGTGGTGGCCGCAAGACACGCCCTGGCCCGATCCCTGGGTCACGCTGGCGGCGATGGGCGCCGTGACCACGA
>CAYXJM010000722.1:0-1550 GCA_964465455.1 uncultured Klebsiella sp. | reverse complement strand
GGCTGGGGCTCATCCTGTTCGGCAGCGAGGCCTACCTGCACGTGCCGCTCACCTTCGACCACGACACGCTGGCGCGGCTGCTCGCCGAGGCGCAGATCGGCTTCGCCGGCAAGCAGACCGCGATCGGCGACGCGCTGGCGATCGCGGTGAAGCGCCTGCGCGAGCGGCCGGCGTCGAGCCGCGTGCTGATCCTGCTCACCGACGGCGCCAACACGGCGGGCGCGGTGCCGCCGCGGCAGGCCGCGGAGCTGGCGGCGCAGGCGGGGCTGCGCATCTACACCATCGGCATCGGCGCCGAGTCGATGGAGCTTCCGGGACTGTTCGGCAGCCGCTTCGGCGCGCGCCGCGTGAACCCGTCGGCGGACCTCGACGAGGACACGCTGCGCGCCATCGCGGCCGAGACCGGCGGGCGCTATTTCCGCGCCCGCGACCGCCAGGAGCTCGAGTCGATCTACGCCGAGCTCGACCGGCTCGAGCCGGTGGCCCAGGAGGCCGAGCGCTACCGCCCGCTGGTGTCGCTGGCGCACTGGCCGCTCGGCTTCGCGCTGCTGCTGTCGCTCGCCCTCGCGCTCGCGCTGCTGTGGCCGCACCGCCGCGGGCAGGAGCCGACACCATGACCGCATTGGCCGACTTCCACTTCCTGCGTCCCGCGTGGCTGCTCGCGCTCGCGCCCTGCGCGCTGCTCGCGTGGCGCTTCCTGCGCCGGCGCAACCGCCCCGCGCTGTGGAGCGAGCTCATCGACCCCGCGCTGCTCCCGGCGCTGCTGCTGCCCGACGGCGCCGCGCGGCGCAACGCCCTGCCGTGGCTGCTGCTCGCGGGCTGGGCGCTCGCGGTGCTCGGGCTCGCGGGACCGGCGTGGGAGCGCCTGCCGGAGCCGGTGCACCGCGCCAGCGACCCGCTGGTCATCGCGCTCGACCTCGGCACGACCATGCGCGCCGGCGATCTCGCGCCCTCGCGCTACGAACGCGCCCGCTTCAAGCTGGGCGACATCCTGGCGCGGCGGCAGGACGGGCAGACCGCGCTGATCGTCTACGCCGGCGACGCGCACGTGGTCACGCCGCTCTCGGACGACGCGCGCACGGTGGCCGCGATGCTGCCGGCGCTGTCGCCCGACATCATGCCCGCCGCCGGCAACGATCTCCCCGCGGCCGTGACGCTGGCGGCCTCCCTGCTGCGCGGTGCCGGACTCGAGCGCGGGCGGCTGCTGGTCGTGACCGACCGCTTTCCCGCGGAGCAGCACGCCGAGGTCGCGCGCCGCCTCGCGGACTCGGGCCTCGCGCTGTCGCTGCTGGCGACCGGCACCGCGGCCGGCGCGCCTATCGCGCTGCCGCAGGGCGGCTTCCTGCGCGAGCGCGACGGCAGCATCGTCGTGCCGGGAGTGGATCTCGACACGATGCGCGACGGCGTCGCCGCCGCGGGCGGACGCTTCGCCACGCTGACGCTGGACGACGGCGACATCGCCGCGCTGCTGCCGCCGCCGCTCGCCACCGGCATCGAGCGCGACGACGGCCCCACGCGCACCTTCGACCGCTGGCAGGACCGCGGCGCCT
>CAYXJM010000721.1:0-1553 GCA_964465455.1 uncultured Klebsiella sp. | reverse complement strand
AACGCGCGCAGCACGCTGAAGACGCTGATCGAGCTCGGCGTGGTGCCGGTCATCAACGAGAACGACACCGTCGCCACCGACGAGATCCGCTTCGGCGACAACGACACGCTGGCCGCGCTGGTCGCGAACCTGATCGACGCCGACGTGCTGGTGATCCTCACCGACCAGATGGGCCTGTACGCGCGCGACCCGCGCCAGGACCCCGAGGCGCCGCTGGTGCACCACGCCGACGCCAACGACGAGGCGCTGGAGTACATGGCCGGCGGCAGCGGCACGGCGCTCGGGCGCGGCGGCATGATCACGAAGGTGCGCGCGGCGCGCATGGCGGCGCACTCCGGCGCGAACACCGTGATCGTGGGCGGGCGGGCGCAGAACGTGCTGCTGCGCATCGCGGCGGGCGAGGAGCTCGGCACCTTCCTGCACACCACGCAGCAGCCGATCGCGGCGCGCAAGCAGTGGCTCGCGGGGCACCTGCAGGTGCGCGGGCGGCTGGTGCTCGACGAGGGCGCGGTGAAGGTGCTGCGCGAATCGGGCCGCAGCCTGCTGCCGGTGGGCGTGCGCGAGGTGCGCGGCGACTTCACGCGCGGCGAGCTGGTGGCCTGCGTCGGGCCCGACGGGCGCGAGGTCGCCAAGGGGCTGGTGAACTACGACGCCGACGAGGCGCGCCGCATCATGGGCCTGTCGACGCGGCGCATCCAGGAAGTGCTCGGCTACGCCGACGACGAGGAGCTGATCCACCGCGACAACCTGGTCGTGCTGTGACGGCCCGTGCAAATTTCCCTTTGCCTTGACAGGCAGGGGGCGAGACGGAATAATCCGCCGTCTTTTTTCCCGGTCAGAATTTTCGAGGGTTCAACGTGGCAAACACCAAGCAGGCAAAGAAGCGCGCGCGCCAGGCCGAGAAGCAGCGCCAGCACAACGCCAGCTTCCGTTCGATGGTCCGCACCTCCATCAAGCGCGTGATCGCCGCCATCAAGGAAGGCGACGCGGCGAAGGCGCAGGCCGCTTACACGGCGGCGGTTCCCGTGATCGACCGCATGGCCGACAAGGGCATCATCCACAAGAACAAGGCCGCGCGGCACAAGAGCCGCCTGAACGGCCAGATCAAGGCGCTGGCGCAAGCCGCCGCCTGATTCCCCGGCCCTCGCCCCTGCGGAGGGCCCTGCAACGTCTGCGCAAAGAGACCGGCCCAGTGCCGGTCTTTTAGTCTCGTGGGTCAGGCTTCAGCCTGACAATGTTTGGTGCAGGTTCGGCTTCAGAGCCTGTGTAAAAACTCTGCCGTCCGATTCACACTATGCCCACGCGTTGAGCGAGGGGGTAGTGGATGACACATGTGCGCGGCGTGAACAGGACCCAAGGCAGCCTGTTTCCCGAATCGCTGGATGATTTCATCGGTCCGGACCACGTGGTGCGGCTGATCGAGGGGTTTGTCGCGACGCTGGACCTGGTGGCGCTGGGTTTTGCCAAGGCCGTGCCGGCGAAGACCGGTCGCCCGCCCTACGATCCGGCGGATCTGCTGAAGCTCTACATCTACGGGTACATGAGCCACGTGC
>CAYXJM010000720.1:0-1553 GCA_964465455.1 uncultured Klebsiella sp. | reverse complement strand
CTGATGCCCGCGGCGCGAGTCACCGGGCTGCGTCCGGGCCTGCGCGTGCGGCCGGTGGCGGCCGCCGCCGAGTCGCCGGGCGGCGACGGGTTGCTCGGTCGAGTGCTCGACGGTTCGGGCGAACCGATCGACGGGCACGGCCCGCTCAGGGACGTCCATTTCACCGCGCTCGACGGGCGGCCCATCAATCCCCTGCACCGCGCGCCCATTCGTCGCCCGCTCGACGTGGGCGTGCGCTCGATCAACGGCCTGCTGACGGTCGGGCGCGGCCAGCGGCTCGGGATATTCGCCGGCAGCGGCGTGGGCAAGAGCATGCTGCTCGGCATGATGACGCGCTTCACCGAGGCCGATGTCACGGTCGTCGGGCTGGTCGGCGAGCGCGGGCGCGAGGCGCGCGAATTCATCGAGGACATCCTCGGCGAGGAGGGCATGCGCCGCGCCGTGGTGGTGGTCTCGCCCGCCGACGACGCGCCGCTGATGCGCATGCGTTGCGCGCGGCTCGCGACCCGCATCGCGGAGGACTTCCGCGACCGCGGCCGCAACGTGCTGCTGCTGATGGATTCGCTGACGCGCTACGCGCAGGCGCAGCGCGAGATCGGGCTCGCGGTCGGCGAGCCGCCTGCGACGCGCGGCTACCCGCCCTCGGTGTTCGCGCGCATACCGGACCTGGTCGAACGCGCGGGCAACAGCGAGGCGGGACGCGGCTCGATCACGGCGTTCTACACGGTGCTGGCCGAGGGCGACGACCTGCAGGACCCGGTCGCCGACGCGGCGCGCGCGATCCTCGACGGCCACGTGGTGCTGTCGCGGGCGCTCGCCGAAGAGGGGCAGTACCCGGCGGTGGACGTCGAGGCCTCGATCTCGCGCGCGATGCCGGCGATCACGACGCCGGCGCACCGGCAGGCGGCGCAGGAATTCAAGAAGCTGCACGCGCGCTTCCAGCAGAACCGCGACCTGATCAGCGTCGGCGCCTACGCCGCCGGCAGCGACGAGGACACCGACCGCGCGGTGGCGCGGATGCCCGCGATGCGGCGCTACCTGCAGCAGGCGCTGGACGAGAGCGTGCCGTTCGACGCCAGCGTCGAGCAGCTCGAGGCGCTGTTCCAGCCTGCGACCGAGCCGCGTGCCGCGCCGCCCGCGCCACGCCGCATCCTGCGCCCCGCGGCCGCGGGGCAGGGCGGTAGCCCGTGAAGCGTTCCCGGCGCCTCGAGACGCTGGTGAAGCTGGCGCAGCTCGCCGAGCGCGGGGCGCGCGAGCGCCTGGCACAGAGCAACCGCGAGCTGCAGCGGCGCGAGCAGCAGCAACAGCAGCTCGAATCCTACGAACAGGAATACGCCACGCGCTGGCTCGCCGCCGGTCGCGACGGCATCGCGGGCGCCGAGCTGGCGCAACTGGGCGCTTTCCGCGCCAGCCTCGCCGACACGCTGGCGATCCAGCAGCGCGCGGTGGGCGTGGCGCGCGAACAGTCGGCGCTGAGCGCCGCGCAATGGCGCGGGGTGCGCAACCGCCAGCGCACGCTCGAGGATCTCGCCGCGCGCGCGCGCGCCGAGGAG
>CAYXJM010000719.1:0-1558 GCA_964465455.1 uncultured Klebsiella sp. | reverse complement strand
GGCGCGATGCCGGCCTTGCGTGCCCTGGCGAGCGCGTCGGCGGCGAACTTGCGCACCTGCTCGTTGACGTCGCGGATCGCGGCGCTGACGGTGCCGATCGACTCGTTCTGCACCTTGCGCATCTTCTTCACCGCGTCGAGCTTCTCGAGCTTCTTGATCGGCAGGTCGCCGACGGCCTTGGCGACGTCCTCGACCGTGTTCGCGCCCTTCGCGATCGCGTCGCGAACCAGCGTACCCAGGGACTTCCTCTTCTTCATCGTTCACCCTCCCGCGTGATCGGCGTTGCTCCGGAAACGGGCAACAGACTATTCCCCGGCACCCGCTCGCGCAACGGCGCAGATCAAGATTTCACCGCGCGTTCGAGGCCCGCGCGCACGCCGCGCTTCTTCGCCGCCACGGCTTCGCGGTAAGCTGCGACCGACACGTTGCCGATCGCGCCGCGAGGAGAGCGCCATGGACCGGGACACCGCGATTGCCACCGACGCGCAGGTGCTGGACTTCTGGTTCGGGGAACTGCAGCCCGCGCAGTGGTGGAAGAAGGATGCGGCGCTCGACGCGACCATCGCCGCGCGCTTCGGCGCCACGCTCGCGGCGGCGAAGGCCTGCGAGCTCGCCGACTGGCGCGACACGCCGCGCGGGCGCCTGGCCGAGGTGATCGTGCTCGACCAGTTCTCGCGCAACGTCTTCCGCGACCGCGCCGAGGGCTTCGCCGCCGACGGCATCGCGCTCGCCCTGGCGCAGGAGATGGTGCGCGCCGGCGCCGACCGCGCGCTCGCGGTGCAGGAACGCGCCTTCGTCTACCTGCCGTACATGCACAGCGAGTCGGCGGCGATCCACCGGCACGCCCTGCGCCTCTTCGACCAGCCGGGGCTCGAGAGCAACCTCGACTTCGAGCAGCGCCACTGGGCGATCATCGAGCGCTTCGGGCGCTACCCGCACCGCAACGCGATACTCGGCCGTGAATCGACGCCGGAGGAACTCGCGTTCCTGCAGCAGCCGGGCTCCTCGTTCTGATGGCCGTGCCGGGGTTGCGCGCTTGAAGCCGCTCGAGCTCGGCTGCACGCCGTGGCTGCCGTGGACCGACGGCCACGCCGGCGTGCTCGCGCGGCAGGCGCGGCTGGCCGAGGAACTGGGCTACGGCTCGTTCTGGCTCCCGGAGAACCACTTCGGCCCCGCCGCCACGCCCGAGCCGCTGATGCTGCTCGCCGCCGTCGCCGCGGCCACGCAGCGCATCCGCCTCGCGACCACCAGCTACCTGCTGCCGCTGCGCCACCCGGTGCAGGCGGCGGCGCAGGTCGCGGTGCTGGACCGGCTCTCGGGCGGGCGCGTGATCCTGGGGGTGGGGCGCGGCTTCGCGCCGGAGCTGTTCCAGACCTTCGGCGTCGCGCGCAGCGCCAAGCGCGAGCTGTTCGCCGAGTGCCTCGCCGGCATGCGCGCGGCGTGGTCCGGCGAGCCGATCGGCAGCGCGGGCGTGAGGCTGTCGCCGCTGCCGGTGCAGCAGCCGCACCCGCCGGTGTGGGTCGCGGCCTTCGGCCCGAAGGCGCTGGCGCAGGCCGGC
>CAYXJM010000718.1:0-1558 GCA_964465455.1 uncultured Klebsiella sp. | reverse complement strand
GGCATTTATGCCGGCCTCGGGCCCGGGTGGATGCTGTTGTCGCCATAAATGGCGACCCACATGTTTGAAAATCGATCGTCCCGCCCTACACTACGGGCGGCATGCGACAAGATGAAGCGCCGTTGCGGCGACAATCCAAGACACGAGGAGAGCACTCATGAGTCCTGATATCTTCACGGCGGGCGGTCTCGAGTTCCTGATGCGGTGGGGTCACTTCCTTGCCGGCATCACGTGGATCGGGATGCTCTATTACTTCAACTTCGTCCAGGGCGAGTACTTCAAGGAAGCCACGCCCGACGCCAAGGCGGACGCCACGAAGAAGCTCGCGCCGCGCGCGCTGTGGTGGTTCCGCTGGGGCGCGATGTTCACCTTCCTCACCGGCGTGGTGATCCTGCTGCTGCGCGGCCACCCGACCAACGCGTGGACCTTCGACATCACGATCGGCGCGCTGCTCGGCACGCTGATGTTCCTGAACGTGTGGCTGATCATCTGGCCGAACCAGAAGGTCGTCTGCGGCATCGTCTCGGGCGACGCCGCCAAGGCCGGCCCGAAGGCGCTGCTTGCCTCGCGCACCAACGTGCTGTTCTCGGGCCCGATGCTGATGTTCATGGGCTCGTCGGCGCACATGACGCACGGCCTGCTGGGCAACGCCAGCCCGGTGGCGCTGTGGCTGACCATCGCGATCATCGCGCTGCTCGAGGCCAACGCGATCTTCGGCAAGCTGCACAAGCCGATGGTCACCGTGAAGGGCATCATCCACTGCTCCATCGCGCTGGCCGTGGTGCTGTGGCTGATCATGAGCCTGCTCTGAGTCCGTACTAGTGCGGCAATAAAGGGGGCTTCGGCCCCCTTTTTGCTGGATATAATTCCCCGATCCACGGCTTTCCACGCGCAGCGTAACCGCCACGATGCCCAGCCAAGACGACCAGCTGAACGACATCCCGCAGATGATTCCCGAGCGCGACCAGCTGGACGGCTACCGGCGTCAGCGCGTCGAGCCGCCCGAGGCGCGCAAGCCCGCGAAGCCCGCCAGGGCGCCCGCCGCGGATGCCGCCACTGGCGTGTCCTCGGGGTGGCGCGTGCTCGCGGTCGCGGGGCTGGTGTTCGGTCTCGTGGCCACGGGCGTCGGCGTGGCGCTGTTCCAGCAGACCACGGCGCTGCAGGCGGCGCTCGAGCAGTCGAACCTGCGCATCACCGACCTCGAGGGTCGCCTCTCCAGCACCGGCGAGAACGTCAACCAGTCCGCCGCCGCGATGCAGGTGAAGCTGAAGGAACTCGGCGCCGAGGTCGACAAGCTCTGGGCGTCCGCGTGGCGCAAGAACGGCGAGCGCATCGATGCGCTCGATGCCGCGCTGAAGAAGGCGGGCGCCACGGCCGATGCCGACCGCAAGCAGGTCGCCGCGCTCGCCGCGGCGCAGGAGCAGCTGAAACAGCAGGTCGCCGCCAGCGAGGACCTGGCCGGCGCGATCAAGACGCTGCGCGAGCAGCAGGCCAACCTGCAGTCCGCCATCGGGCGCCTGAACAGCACGATGAACAGCCTCGCCAGCACCCAGAGCGC
>CAYXJM010000717.1:0-1569 GCA_964465455.1 uncultured Klebsiella sp. | reverse complement strand
GGCGCCCGCGCGTCGCCTTCCAGAGTCCCTGCACGCTGCAGCACGGCCAGAAGCTCGGTGGCGTGGTCGAGGACCTGCTGCGGCGGGCCGGGTTCGCGCTCGCGCCGGTGGCCGATGCGCACCTCTGCTGCGGCTCGGCCGGCACCTATTCGCTGCTGCAGCCCGAGCTCGCGCAGCGCCTGCGCGACGACAAGCTGCGCGCGCTGGAGGCCGGGCAGCCGCAGATCATCGCCACCGCCAACATCGGCTGCCTGAACCACCTGCAGGCGCAGGCGCACGTGCCGGTGGTGCACTGGATCGAGCTGCTGGATTGACGGCCGGCGCGAGGGGCTCGCGGGCCGGGCTCGCCCGTCGGGCTCGCGGGTCGGGCTCGCGGGTCGGGCTCGCGGTTCGGGCTCGCAGGTCGGGCTCGTAGGTCGGGCTTCAGCCCGACAGGGGGCCTGCCGCAGCCGGACCCGGACTGGCGCGCGCGGGATCCACGATAGCCGAGGCGAGGCAGAGCTCGATCCAGCGGCGTATCCCCGCGCTGCGGTACTTGTGCCGGTGCAGCACGATGTAGAACCGGCGCGTGAAGTCGCGCCCGGGCACGGCCAGCGGCACCAGGCTGCCGCGCGCGAAGGCCTCCTGCAGCGTGGCGCGCGACAGGCAGCCGATGCCGACGCCGCTCTCCACCGCGCGCTTGATGGCCTCGGTGTGCTGCAGCTCCAGCAGCACGTCCAGCTGCGGCAGCAGGCCGTGCATGGCCCGGTCGAAGGCCTGGCGCGTGCCGGATCCGGGCTCGCGCAGTATCCACGTCGCCGCGAGCAGCTCGCGCTCGCCGAGGCGACGCCGGGCGGCGAGCGGGTGCTGCGGCGCGCAGAAGGCCACCAGCTCGTCGTCGCGCCAGGGGGTGAGTTCCAGCTCGGGGTCGCGCACCTCACCCTCGATCAGCCCGACGTCGAGCTCGAAGCGCGCGATCTTCTGCGCGATCGTGACGGTGTTGGCCACGTCCAGCGTCACGCGCGTGCCGGGGTTCTCCGCCATGTAGCGCAGCATGATCGGCACCGCGAGGTAGTTGCCGATGCTGAGCGTGGCGCCCACCGCCAGCGGCCCGGTGGCCTCCTGCCGCCCGAGCGCGCCCTCCAGCTCGCGCGCGCGCACCAGCAGTTCCTCGACCGCCGGCAGCAGGCTGCGGCCGGTTTCGTTCAGCTGCAGGCGCTTGCCGATGCGGTCGAACAGCCGCACGTCGAACTGCTGCTCGAGGCCGGCGAGGGCGTCGCTCGCGGCCGACTGCGACATGGCCAGCGTGCGCGCAGCGTGGCTCAGCGTCTGCGCGCGCGCCGTGGCCAGGAATACCTCCAGTTGGCGCAGGGTGTATTTCATTATCGGAAAATCCGAATTCGAATATTGGAAAAAACCATTTTACCGATATATCGCGGCCTGATTAAAGTGCCTCGCGTCGAGACGGCCCGCACGGTGCGGGTCGCCAGCCGGAGAGAGGCATGAGCAACTTCAACGTCGAGACCGTCACGGGCGTGCGCCACTGGAACGACACCCTGTTCAGCTTCACCACCACGCGCGACAGCGGCT
>CAYXJM010000716.1:0-1569 GCA_964465455.1 uncultured Klebsiella sp. | reverse complement strand
GCGCTTCGTGCGCGAGCAGTACGGCTTCGACGCGCGCCGCGCCATCGTGGCGGACGCGCGCGGCTTTTCCGCGCAGCACTGGAAGCTGTTCGCCGAACTCGGCTGGCTGGCGCTGCCGGTGGCCGAGGACGACGGCGGACTGGGCGCGGGGCTCACCGGGCTCGCGATCCTGTTCGAGGAGTTCGGCAAGGGACTGGTCGTCGAGCCCTACCTCGCCAGCGTCGTGCTCGGCGCGGGCGTGGTGTCCGAACTCGGCAGCCCGGCGCAGCGCGAGGCGATCCTGCCCGCGATCATGGCCGGCGAGATACAGCTCGCGCTCGCCTTCGCCGAGCCGGCGAGCCGCTACGACCTCGCGCGCATCGCCACCACGGCCGAGCGCCGGGGCGAAGGCTGGTCGCTCAGCGGGCACAAGTGCGTCGTCCTCAACGCGCCGAATGCCGACGTCCTCCTGGTGAGCGCGCGCGCGGCGGACGGCGGCATCGGCGTCTTCCGCGTCGCCCCCGACAGCGCGGGCCTCGCGCTGCACGGCTATGCCACGATCGACGGCAGTCGCGCCGCGGACGTCACGCTCGACGCCGTGCAGCTGCCCGCCGACGCGCTGCTCGGCACCACCGCGGCCGGGCTCGGCGCACTCGCGCGCGTGACCGACCGCGCCACGCTCTGCGTCTGCGCCGAGGCGGTCGGCGCGATGGAATCGCTGCTGTGGAAGACCGTCGAATACGCCAAAACGCGCAGGCAGTTCGGCGTCGCCATCGCGGCCTTCCAGGCACTGCAGCACCGCATGGCCGGGATGTTCATCGAGCTGGAGCAGTCGCGCTCGATCCTGATGATGGCGCTGATGGCGGCCGAGGCCGGCGAGGCACTCGCGCGCCCGGTCTCGGCGGCCAAGGCCCGCATCGGCCGCGCCGCGCGGCGCATCGGGCAGGAGGCGATCCAGCTGCACGGCGGCATCGGCGTCACCGACGAGCTCGACGTCGGCCACTATTTCAAGCGCCTCACCGCCATCGAGGCCCTGTTCGGCAATACCGATTTTCACCTGCGTCGATTTGGAGAGAGCCATGACTGACAAGACCAGCCTTTCACGCCGCGAATTCGTGCAGGGCGCAGCCGCGCTGGCCGCGGGCACCGCGCTGTTGCCGCCGGGCGCGGCCGCCGCCGGCACCTCGAAGATGGCGCTGCGCGACTACGCGGCCGAGGACGCCACGGGCCTCGCGGCCCTGGTGAAGCGCGGCGAGGTCTCGGCCGCGGAACTGCTCGAGCTCGCGATCGCGCGCGCCGAGGCCGTGAACGGCACCATCAACGCGGTGTGCCTCAGGCACTACGAGGAGGCGCGCGCGGCGCTGCACACGATCGACCCGAAGGCCCCGCTCGCCGGCGTGCCCTTCCTGCTGAAGGACCTCGGCGTGCAGCTGAAGGGGACGGTGACCAGCAACGGCTCGCGCTTCTTCGCCGACCGCGTCGCGAGCCACACCAGCACCGTGGTGCAGCGCTACCAGGCCGCGGGGCTCAACATCGTCGGCAAGGCGACCTCGCCCGAGGTCGGCCAGATCCCGGATACGGGCTCGACGG
>CAYXJM010000715.1:0-1574 GCA_964465455.1 uncultured Klebsiella sp. | reverse complement strand
CAATACATTTTTTGCGGTGGTGATACCGCTCGCTCCGGTCAAGAAAGTACTGTTCGTGAAATCGTTAACGTAAAATCGATTGCTGCCAAATTTGACTCCATCTGCATACGCATCAACTACGTGCCATCCCGTGCCAAAAAGGCCGTAGTAAAAGAGAACTGCCCAGCCGTTGTTTGTATCGCCGCAGGCGGACCGGGTGTCGTCGCGCGTTGTGCCATAAGCAGCCGCGATCCGATTTCCTCCGTCGACCGAAACTTCAATATTGGTGGCGTTGCAGTGCCAACCGGATATGACAGATATCCCGCTTTGGGCAGATTCGGCGCCAGGCACCTCCAACGCGCCTTGAGCCGCAACAACTGACGAAAAGACTAAACCTAGAAAAGAAACTAGAAGTTGGCGCATCATTGAACCCCTCGAAATCACAATCATTTTTTGAGTTACCTGCTTTAAATGTTAGCGGCTCCGATCACCGCCGCCAATGCAAAATTCAAACGGTGGCCTGCTTTTGGAATTTCGAGGGACTAGGCGAAAAGAGTTTGTAGCCCATTTGGGTCACGAGATCCCCACGTCAACGCACGTCTCGCCAAACGACGCATGCTGCCGCACGGAGATTTCGTAGCCCATTTGGGGCACAGACAGTCGTTGCTGCGTCGGGTATTTTGAGCCGCTGTGAGCGCTGTCAAATTGCAGGAAAGCCGCACAAGCATCGATCGCGCGAATTACACTTGCCTCGGAGTAACGCAACCCGTTCCGCTCGACTGCAGAGGAAGCGATGAGCACCAATAAGTACGCAACTGCAATCTTGGCAACCCATTTGCTCGCCGCAGCCGCATGCGCGACGCCGATAGTCAATGTTTCTACCGGCGCAGCCTACGATGGCAGTCTGATCGCCTTCAATTCGCTCGATCACGACTGGAGCCTGACGTTCGCACCGGCCAACGTAGGGCTCGGCTCGGCTTCTGTGGTGGCGCCCGCGCGAGCAGACTTTACAAACCTCGAGCCGCTCGCGCGCTGGATCAGCCCATCACCGGAAATGAGTGCGGATGATGCGCCTTGGGGATATTACACATACGAAATGCAGTTCGCCGTTAGGCTTGACCTTTTTTCCGGGCTATCCATCGTCGGCCAATATGCAGCTGACAATCGGCTAATCGACATGCGCCTGAACGGGCATACATTTTTTGTGGGGCCAAATGTCTCAGGTGCGAGTTGCGCACCCACAGGGTGCAGAGAATTTGAATCTCCAGGCGCCCCGATCTCGTTTTCAATGACGGATCAATCGCTATTTGTGAATGGGCTAAACGCACTTCAGGTCACGATAGAGAATCAAGGTCCTACTTTCGGCAATCCAACATCATTCGCATTAGCTGGGGCAGTCAACGGAACGCCAATCCCGGAACCTGGCAGTATCGCCCTTCTTGGCGTTGGTCTCACCGCGTTGCGCGCGCGACGTCACCGACAGCTCCAAACATGAAGCGGCAACTATGCGTGTCCGCGAAAAAGGACTCGCGCGCACTTATTCCCTGTTGTTAATTCCGGACGCGATCACCCAATGTTCAATGATCATGTCCAAT
>CAYXJM010000714.1:0-1575 GCA_964465455.1 uncultured Klebsiella sp. | reverse complement strand
CTGCGGATCGCCGTGCGGCTCGCTGAGATCGGTGCCGGCGCAGAAGGCGCGCCCGGCGCCGGTCAGGACCAGCGCGCGGCTGTCGTCGCCGGCCGCGCCGTCGAGCGCCGACTCGAGCTGGTCCAGCATCGCGTTGTCGATGGTGTTCAGCACCCGGGGCCGGTTCAGCGTCAGCACCACGCAGTGCCCGCGCCGCTCGATGTCCACTACTTCGTTCACGCATCGATCTCCGTTGTTGCAGGCGCCGGAACGGTTCCGGCGCCGGGATACGGGGCCGTCCAGCCGACAGCGCGCACCGGCCCGATGCGGCTCCTGCGCCCGTGGCTGTCTCAGCCCGAGGCGCGCTCCTCGAGCTCGCTCCAGCGCGCGATGGCGGCCTCGAGCAGTTCCGAGATCTCGGCGGCACGCGTCGACGCCGCGCGCATCGCCTCCACGTCGCCCTGCCCCATGTTCGCGAGCAGCGCCTGTTGCTCCTGCTCCAGCGCGTCGATGGCCGCCGGCAGGCCGTCGAGCTCGCGCTGTTCCTTGAAGCTCAGCTTCTTCGTCGCGGCACGCTCGCGCGCGGGAGCCCTCGCCGCGGCCGGTGCTGTCGCCGGTGCGGGCCCGGCCGTGGGCGGCGCGCGCTGCAGCAGCCAGTCGCTGTAGCCGCCGGCGTACTCCTGCCAGCGGCCGTCGCCCTCGGCCACCAGGGTCTGCGTCACCACGTTGTCGAGGAACACGCGGTCGTGGCTCACCAGCAGCAGCGTGCCGGTGTAGCCCTGCAAGGTGTCCTCCAGCAGCTCCAGCGACTCGATGTCGAGGTCGTTGGTCGGTTCGTCCAGCACCAGCAGGTTGGCCGGGCGTGCGAACAGCCGCGCCAGCAGCAGGCGGTTGCGCTCGCCGCCCGACAGCGTGCCCACCGGCGACCCGGCGCGCTGCGGCGGGAACAGGAAGTCGCCCAGGTAGCTGATGATGTGCTTGCGCGTGCCCGCGATCTCGACCCATTCCGAGCCGGGGCTGATGGTCTCGGCGACCGTCCTGGACAGGTCCAGCTGTTCGCGCATCTGGTCGAAGTACGCGACTTCCAGATTGGTGCCCAGCTTCACGGTGCCGGCGTCGGGCGCCAGCTGCCCGAGTATCAGCTTGATCAGCGTGCTCTTGCCGGCGCCGTTCGGCCCGATCAGGCCGAGGCGGTCGCCGCGCAGCAGCCTGAGCGACAGGTCGCGCACCACGGCGCGGTCGCCGAAGGTCTTCGAGACGTTCTCGAGCTCGGCGACCAGCCTGCCCGAGCGCTCGCCGGCATCGAGGCGCAGCCGCACCGTGCCGATGCGCTCGCGCCGCTCCGCGCGCTCGGCGCGCAGCCGCTCGAGGCGACGCACGCGGCCCTCGTTGCGCGTGCGCCTGGCCTTGATGCCCTGGCGGATCCACACCTCCTCCTCGGCCCAGAACTTGTCGAACTTGCGCGCGGCCACGGCCTCGGCCGCCAGCTGCCCGGCCTTGCGCGACTCGTAGGCGGAGAAATTCCCGGGATAGGAGCGCAGCAGCCCGCGATCGAGCTCGACGATGCGGGTCGCGATGCGGTCGAGGAAGGCGCGG
>CAYXJM010000713.1:0-1577 GCA_964465455.1 uncultured Klebsiella sp. | reverse complement strand
CCGAGGAACAGCATGCCGGCGTGGCGCTTCATGATCTGCATCGCGCCGTAGGCCCAGCGGAAGCGCTGCTTCTTGTAGTCGATGAAGCGGTCCGGCATCAGGCCGCGGCCGTGCGACTCGAGCACGTAGGCGGCGGAATAGCCCTCGGCGAACACGCGCAACCCCAGGTCGGCGTCCTCGGTGATGGTCCATTCGCCCCAGCGCAGCTTGTCGAGCAGGTCGCGCCGGATCATCGTCATCGTGCCGTGCTGGATGATCGCGTCGCGGTCGTTGCGCGTGACCATGCCGATGTGGAAGAAGCCCTTGTACTCGGCGTAGCAGAGCTTCTTGAACAGCGACTCGTCGCCGTCGCGGTAGTCCTGCGGCGCCTGCACCACGCCGATGCGCGGATCGGCGAAATGCGGCGTCAGGTACTGCAGCCACGTCGGCTCGACGAGGTAGTCGGCGTCGATCACCGCGACGATCTCCGCGTCCGGCGCGGTGCGCGCGAGCGCGTAGTTCAGCGCGCCGGCCTTGAAACCCGCCAGCGGCCGCTCGTGGAAGAAGCGGAAGCGCGGGCCGAGCAGCCGGCAGTGCTCCTCGACCGGGCGCCAGGTCTCCTCGTCGGGGGTGTTGTTGT
The DNA here is from genome assembly GCA_964465455.1 of uncultured Klebsiella sp. GTDB lineage: Bacteria > Pseudomonadota > Gammaproteobacteria > Pseudomonadales > UBA5518 > UBA5518. The sequence continues at coordinate 958 of CAYXJM010000713.1, read as the reverse complement.
CGATGACGATGACCTCGAAGTTGTCGTAGTCGAGCCGCGCCAGCGCATCGAGCGTGGCGATCATCATCTCCGGGGGTTCGTTGTAGCAGGGCACGTGCACCGAGACCTTGGGCCGCGGGCCGCGGGTCTCGCGCACCGAGGCGAAGGCGCGGCGCCGCGTCGCCCAGATGGTCTCGGCGAGCTCGTGCGCCTCGGTGAACAGCACCGTGAACACGCCGATCGCCGAGAGCACCAGCATCGCGCCGAGCACGTACTCGAGCAGCCCCAGGTACTGGCGCGAATAGTCGTAGGCGACGAACACGAGGAAGGACGCCACGATGAAGGCCACCAGCGCGAGGAAGGCGCGGCCGCGCTGCTTGAGCCCCGAACCGTCGATCAGCAGCAGGCCGAAGGCCAGCACCGCGAGCACGATCGAGACCGCCGCGAGCTCGCGCCACTCGGGGATCGCGACGACGGGCCCCGTGAACGGGAACTTCTGCTGGCGCGCCTCGTTGTAGACGCCCCAGTAGGCGCCGACGTCGCCCTCGTCGCCGGTCTTCCACGGCTGGTCGAAGGCCTCGATCAGGAAGTATTCGTAGCCGGCGCTGTTCAGCCGGTTCAGCAGCGTGCGCAGGTAGATCGCCTGCTCCGCGGGCGTGGCCTCGGCCTGCCCGCGCGCGCGGCCGTGCGAGGGCCAGCCCACCTCGCCGAGCAGCACGCGCTTCTTCGGGAACGCCGCGCGCACCTGGCGCGCGCGATCGAGCGTGCCCGTCACCGCGTGCTCCGAGGGTTCCTTCTCCCAGTAGACCAGCACGTGCGCCGCGATCACCTTGACGTGATCGGCGAGCTCCGGGTACTTGAGCCAGATGTGCCAGGGCTCGGCCGTGGTGACGCGCACCTTCACCGCCTCGCGCACGCGGTCGATGTACTCCATGAGCTGCTCGGGCGTGACGTCGCCGCGGTACACGGCCTCGTTGCC
>CAYXJM010000712.1:0-1582 GCA_964465455.1 uncultured Klebsiella sp. | reverse complement strand
CCGGAGATTGATTCGCTGCGCTTGCTCGGGCAGGCTGCGGGCCGGCCGGATCCGGACCAGTACATGCACGAATCATGGGGGGAATACGATGGTTGACGAAGCCAGCACGCAGACCGGGATCGAGGCCGCGGTGTTCCGTCGCCTGCTCGCGCACCTCGACGCGCGCAAGGACGTGCAGAACATCGAGCTGATGAACCTCGCCGGCTTCTGCCGCAACTGCCTGGCCAAGTGGTACACGGCGGCGGCCGAAGAGCGCGGCGTGTCAGTGGACTACGAGCAGGCCCGCGAGCGCGTCTACGGCATGCCCTACGCCGAGTGGAAATTGCGCTACCAGACCGAGGCAAGCCCCGAGCAGCTGCAGAAGTTCGCCGCTGCGAAGCCGGAGTGACGCTGGCCGCGCTCAGGGCAACCGATTGGAAGCGAGGTCCGCTGCAGCGCCGGGCCCGGCGGCCCTGGCGTGCAGGACGCGGAACTCCGCCGCCATGTCGCGCAGGCGTCCGGCGGCGCGGCCGCGCTGCGCCGGGCTGAGCCCGTCGATCAGCGTCGCCAGTGCCGCGGCCGTGACAGCGCGGTTGCGCTCGAGCTGCGCGGCGTGGGCGGCATCGCGGCGGGAGTCGTCGATCCACCAGCTCTCGAGGTAGGCCGCGTGCGTCTGCGCAGGAGCGCCCTGGCGCAGCAGCTCCAGCAAGCCCTGCTGCCAGAGCAGGCGGCGCTCGTACCACGCGCCGGCGTCGTCGGGTATGGCGTCGATCATGCCGGCCAGCAGCGCGCGCTGCGCCGGCTCCAGTCGCCCGCTCCAGCGCTCCACCCCCTCGGTGGCCGCCTCGATGCGCTCGGCGCGCCTGCGCGTCGCGGGGGCGTCGAGGTATTCCTCGCGGTACTCCGCGTTCGACTCCTCGAGGCGGCGCGCGAAGCGCTCGACCTGCGCCGGCTGGAGTTCCGCCAGCGTGGCTGCCAGCGCCGGTATCGAGTGGCGCAGGGCGTCGCGCAGGATTCCCTCGAGGAGATCGAACTTCTGCTGCAGTTGCTCCGGTGTCGCGCCCGAGGCCACGGCGTCCGCGCTGCGCTCGAGGAAAGCCGCGTAGCGCGGCAGTTCCTCGGCGCGATGCTGCGCGAGACGCTCGTCGACGCGCTCGCGCAGCCGCACCGTCTGCGCGCTGTCCAGGTCGAACCAGCGCTCGGCCTCGCGCAGCGCCAGGGTGTCCAGCCGTTCGTAGAAGACACCGATCACGGAACAGCCGGCGAGACCGAACGCCAGGCAGGCCGCCGCCAGCAGCGCCCGGACGGCGCGCCCTGGCCGCCGCAGCCGCACGGCGGGGCGGCGCGGTGGTATGCGCGGGATCGCTGTCGCTGCGCTGCGGCACTGCATCGCCGTTTTCCCGTGGTGGCTACGGCCCATGGTAGCGGGTCTACGATGAACGCCGCGTGACGGATTCGCGTGTCGGCGTCAGGGATGCACGAGCGGCGCGGACGCCCCGTGCGCCTCGAGCAACAGGTCGAGGAAGGTCTGCGTGAGGCGCGGGCGTTGCGCGTCGTGGCGCACGATCGCGCCGAAGCTGCAGCGGTAGGTGAAGCGCCCGGG
>CAYXJM010000711.1:0-1585 GCA_964465455.1 uncultured Klebsiella sp. | reverse complement strand
GCCACCATGTGCAGCAGCATCATCGGGAACATGCCGGTGGTGCGGATCGCCTGGTTCAGCTGCGTGCCCACGGTCACGTCGTCGCGGATCTGGCGGATCGCCTTCGCGTACACGGCATTGCCTGCGGCACCGGCCACCGACTCCAGCGCCTCCACCAGCGGCACGCCGGCGGCGAAGGTGGTGCACAGCGTGCGCGCGAAGCGCGCGACCACGGCCTCCTTCAGGATGGGGCCGACCAGCGGCAGCTTCAGCATCGCGCCATCCACCCAGTCCGCGAACTTCTGGTTGCGGAAGCGCGCTTCCTTGAACGCGAAACCGCCGGCGGCGATGCTGCCCAGGACCACCCACCAGTAGCTCTGCATGAACTTCGACATGTTGAGCACCATCAACGTGAATGCCGGCAGCTCGGCGCCGAAACTGCTGAAGGTCTCGGCGAACTGCGGCACCACCCAGATGAGCAGGATGGTCATCACGATGATCGCGACCAGGATGACCGCGGCGGGGTAGGTCAGCGCCTTCTTGATCTTGGCTTTCAGCGCCTCGGTCTTCTCCTTGTAGGTGGCCACGCGGTCCAGCATGGAGTCGAGCTTGCCCGCCTGCTCGCCGGCGTGCACCAGGTTGCAGAACAGGTCGTCGAAATGGCGCGGGTGCCTGGAGAGCGCCGATGCCAGGCTGTTGCCGCTGGCGACGTCGTTCTTGATGTTCACCACGAGTTCGCGGAAGGCGACGTTCTCCTGCCCGTCGGCCACGATGTCGAAGGACTGCACCAGGGGCACGCCGGCTTTCATCATGGTGGCCAGCTGCCGCGCGAATATGGCGATGTCGCCCGGCGTGATCGCCTTCTTGCGCTCGCCGAACAGCGGCTTCGGCTTCTTGCGCACCGTCTGCGTGGCGACGCCCTGCTTGCGCAGCTGCGCCTTGGCCAGCGCCAGGCTCTCGCTCTGCACCTCGCCCTGCACGGTGTTGCCGCGCCGGTCCTTGCCCACGTACTTGTAGGTCTCGGTCTTCGGCGCCTGCTGTGCCGCACGCGCCGCCTGTGCTTGTGCCATGTTCAATCCTTGGTTACGCGGTTCACTTCTTCCAGGCTGGTCAGGCCCCGTGCGGCCTTGACCAGCGCGGAGCGGCGCAGGTTGTCGAAGCCCTGCTTGCGGGCCATGGACTCGAGCTCGATGGCGTTGCCCCCGGCCATGATAATTTCCGAGATCTCCTTCGTGACGGGAACTGTTTCATAAATCCCGATACGGCCCTTGTAGCCCTGGAAGCACTTGTCGCAGCCGACGGGGCCTTTAAGGGTCAGCGTCGGGAGCTCGGAGGGCAGGAAGCCCTCCTCCAGCAGCACCTCCTCGGGCAGGCGCACGTCCTTGGCGCAGTGCTGGCAGAGCCGGCGCCCCAGGCGCTGGGCGACGATCAGGTTCACCGAGGTGGCCACGTTGAACGGCGCCACGCCCATGTTCAGCAGGCGCGTGATGGTCTCGCAGGCGCTGTTGGTGTGCAGCGTCGACATCACCATGTGGCCGGTCTGGGCCGCCTTCACGGCGATCTCGGCGGTCTCGAGGTCCCGGATCTCGCCGACCATGATGATGTC
>CAYXJM010000710.1:0-1594 GCA_964465455.1 uncultured Klebsiella sp. | reverse complement strand
AGACCAACATGGACGAGTTCGCGATGGGCTCGTCGAACGAGACCAGCTACTACGGCCCCGTGCGCAACCCATGGGACACCGGTCGCGTGCCCGGCGGGTCCTCGGGCGGCTCTGCCGCCGCGGTCGCGGCACGGCTCGCGCCGGTCGCCACTGCGACCGACACCGGCGGCTCGATCCGCCAGCCCGCCGCGCTGTGCGGCCTGACCGGATTGAAGCCCACCTACGGACGCGTCTCGCGCCACGGGATGATCGCCTTCGCCTCGAGCCTCGACCAGGGCGGCCCGATGGCGCGCTCGGCAGCGGACGCCGCGCTGCTGCTGAACCACATGGCGGGTTTCGACAGGCGCGACTCCACCAGCATCGACGCCCCGGTGCCCGATTATTGCGCCGGCCTCGACGGCGACCTGCACGGCCTGCGCATCGGCCTGCCGCGGGAATACTTCGATGCGGGACTCGAGCCCGGCACCGAGCGCGCGGTGCGCGAGGGCCTGGCCGAACTCGAACGCCTCGGCGCGCGGCTCCAGGAGATCAGCCTGCCGCACGCGCCGCTGTCGGTGCCCGCGTATTACGTGATCGCGCCCGCGGAGTGCTCGACCAACCTCTCGCGCTACGACGGCGTGCGCTACGGCTACCGCTGCGCCGACCCGGCCGACCTGCAGGACATGTACGCACGCAGCCGCGCCGAGGCCTTCGGCGACGAGGTGAAGCGCCGCATCCTGGTCGGCACCTACGCGCTGTCGGCGGGCTACTACGACGCCTACTACCGCAAGGCGCAGAAGATCCGCCGCCTGATCGCCGAGGACTTCCGCGCCGCCTTCCGCGAGGTCGACGTGATCGCGAGCCCGGCCTCGCCCTCGCCCGCGTTCCGCTTCGGCGAGAAGAGCGCCGACCCGATCACGATGTACCTCGAGGACATCTACACGATCGCGGCCAACCTCGCCGGGGTGCCCGCGCTGTCGATGCCGGGCGGGCTGGTCGACGGCCTGCCGGTGGGCATCCAGCTGATCGGCAACCACCTGCAGGAGGCGCGGCTGCTGAACGTCGCGCACCGCTTCCAGCAAGCCACCGACTGGCACCTGCGCCAGCCGGCCGGCATCGCCTGAACACGACCCGGGGACAGCACATGGAATGGGAAACGGTGATCGGGCTGGAGGTGCACGTCCAGCTCGCCACGCGCACGAAGATCTTCTCCGGGGCCTCGACGCGCTTCGGTGCGCCACCGAACACGCAGGCCTGCGCCATCGACCTCGCGATGCCCGGCACGCTGCCGGTGCTGAACGGCGAGGCACTGCGCATGGCGGTGAAGTTCGGGCTCGCGATCGGCGCCGACATCGCGGAGATCTCCGTGTTCGACCGCAAGAACTACTTCTACCCGGACCTGCCGAAGGGCTACCAGATCAGCCAGCTCGACCACCCGATCGTGAGCCGCGGCGCGGTGCGCATCGACCTGCCCGACGGCGCGTCGAAGACCATCGCCGTGACGCGCGCGCACCTCGAGGAGGACGCCGGCAAGTCGCTGCACGAGGACTTCCACGGCCTCACCGGCATCGACCTGAACCGCGCCGGCACGCCGCTGCTCGAGATCGTCTCGGAG
>CAYXJM010000709.1:0-1594 GCA_964465455.1 uncultured Klebsiella sp. | reverse complement strand
GCACCCGCCGGTGTGGGTCGCGGCCTTCGGCCCGAAGGCGCTGGCGCAGGCCGGCACGCTGGGGCTGCCCTATCTCGCCTCGCCGCTCGAAAGCCTCGCCACGCTCGCGGACAACCACGCGCGGCACCGCGCCGCCTGCGAAGCCGCCGGCCAGCCGCTGCCGGACGCGGTGCCGGTGATGCGCACGGTGTTCGTCAGCCGCGACGCCGCGCGCATCGCGGCGCTGCGCGGCGCGCTCGAGCGGCGTACGGAGGAGATGCGGGCGCAAGCGACGCACGGTGCGCGCGACGCGATCCCGCGCACGCCCGCGGCCCGGCTCGACGAGTGGGCGCTGGTCGGTTCGCCGGCCGAAGTGCTGGATGCGATCGGGCGCTACCGGGAGCGCCTCGGCATGACGCACCTCATCGCGACGCGGCTGCTGCTGCCCGACGCCGAGGCCGGCGAGTGCGAGCAGTCGTTGTGCGAGCTGGCGGACGTGGTCAGCGCCGCGTAGGGCTCACACGCTCGTGGGCATGCACACGCCGTCCAGGTCGAGCACGTGCGTCAGTCGCCCGAGCGCCATCCACGAGCCGATGCTGAACGTCATGTCGACGATCTCGGCGTCGCTGAAGTGCGCGTGCAGGTCGCGCCAGAACGCCGGGTCGTCGTCCATCGACTGCGGCGCGCGACCCAGCCGGTCGGCGTACTCGATCGCCAGCCGCTCGCGCGCGCTGAAGCCCGGCCAGCTCTTCCAGTTCCCGACCTGGGCGTAGAACTCCTCGTCGGGCGCCGGGTCGCCGCGCTCGCTCACCGCCTTGGCGGGATTGCCACCCGAGCGCGCGAGGTGCGCCGCGAGGTCGCGCCCGGCACGCATGCCGAGGCAGAGGCGGCAACCGTTGATCTGCGCGGTGCGCATCCGCGCGGCCTCCATCTCGCGGTGACTCAGCAGCGAGTTCTCGTAGACGGCGCGCGAGTAGGCACCCGCCGCCGCGCCGATCTCGGGCGCGTAGTGCGACCAGACATAGGCCGAGGGGTCGGCCGCGTGCTCTTCGGGAACGTGTACGCGTGGCATGTTTTCCTGGCTCCATCGATGCGGCCCCGGTGCGGCCGCGGGTGATCCGTGGCAACGGCAGTCGCGGCGGCTAGCGCGCCTGGGCCATGTCCGCCCGGTGGCGGCTCAGGTCGCCGACGAGGTCGGGCGAGATGCGGCGCTCGCGGAAGCGCCACGCCCCGCCGACGCGCTCGAAGCTGTCGCGGTAGTGGCCGATGAATATCGCCTGCAGCGGGAAGTCGGGCAGGGCCTGGAAGACCGTGACGTAACTCTCCGCCCACGCCGCGCCCGCCGCGTCGTCCACGGCGATCTCGACGTTGCTCAGCACGTGCTTGGTGTGCGGCTTGCCGTCGTAGAGCGAGACGTTGCGGACCATGTCCATCACGCCGTCGCGCCCGCGGAAGGCGCCCGCCGGATCGCCGACGATCTCCAGCGTGCCGTCGGCGAACAGCGCGGCAAACCCCTCGAGGTCGCCGCTGTCGATCGCGAAGCAATAGCGGTTCATGAGGCTCTGGATGGCGAGTCTGGCGTGTTCCATGGCGGGAATCTCGTTATCGGTCTGCC
>CAYXJM010000708.1:0-1598 GCA_964465455.1 uncultured Klebsiella sp. | reverse complement strand
ACATGATCGAGGATCTCGCGCTCGACATGTCGCGCGGTGTGGTCTGAGGCCCGTCGGGCTGCCATCCGGCCCGCGGCCCGCGAAGGGCTGCGGGCCGGCGCGTTTTTGGGGCATGATGCGACGCTACCCGTCGAGCGGAAGGCACGCCGCCGCGCATGAGACCCGATAGCGAAATCAGCGACCTGATCGGCCTGGTCTACCAGGGCCCGCTCGAGGAGCGTCCGTGGTCGGGCTTCCTCGGCGCGCTGCGCCTGGCGATGAGCGCCGTGAGCACCACGCTCGTGCTGCGCCCCGCGCACAGCGACAGCCCGGGGCTGATCCTCGTGGAAGGCGGCAGCAGCGAAGGCCTCGCCAACTACCGCGCCGGCCTGTTCATGGCCGATCCCTTCGTCGGCCTGCCGCCCGGCAAGGTGGTGACGCTGCACGAGATCATGCCGCTCGAGGAGTTCGAGAAGACCGAGCTCTACAAGCTGTGCATGGCCCCGGGCGGCATGCACGACAGCCTGGGCGCCGACATCGACGTCGACGGCGCGATCGAGGCGCGCCTGCGCGTGGCGCGCGCCAGGGGCGCGAAGGCATTCGGCAGGCGCGACGCGCAGCTCTGCACGCTGCTGCTGCCGCACCTGGAGCGGGCCGTGCGCATCTACGCGCGGCTCCATCGCATGGAGTCCGAGCGCGCGCTGTACGCCGGCGCGATCGCGCAGCTCGCCGTGGGCACGGTGATCCTCGACGGCAAGGGCGAGGTGAGCGCCACCAACGCGATCGCCGACGAGATCCTCGCCGGCCGCGACGGGCTGTGGATCGCCGACGGCGTGCTGCGCGTGCAGAATCCGCGCGAGGCGGCCGAGCTGAAGCGCATCGTGGCCGAACTGCTCGAGAACGGCCGCAGCGGGCAGCCCGGCGTGGCGCAGGCACTGCGCATCACGCGCACGCGCGGCGGCGCCGACCTGGGCCTCGTGGTGCGCCCGCTCCCGGCCACCGCGGGCAGCGGGCAGGTCCCCGGTGTCGCGATCTTCATCAGCGATCCCACGGAGCGCTCGGACGCCCCGGTGCAGGTGCTGGTGAAGCTCTACGGCTTCACGCCGACCGAGGCGCTGGTGGCGATCCATCTCGCCAACGGCCTGAACATCGACGAGGCGGCGGCCGAGCTCGGCATGACGCGCAACACCGCGCGCGCCCACCTGCGCTCGGTGTTCAACAAGACCGGCATCAGCCGCCAGCCCGCGCTGGTGCGGCTGATCCTGAAGAGCGTGGCCTCGCTGGCCTGATTTTCCCGACAACAATCAGAGAGGAAGCCGACATGGGAATGCTGGACGGAAAAGTGGCGCTGGTGACCGGTGCGGGGCAGGGCGTGGGCCGCGGCATCGCGCTCGCGCTCGCGGGCGAGGGCGCGCAGATCGCCGTGGCGGGACGCACCGAGGGCAAGCTGCTGGAGACCTGCGCCGAGATCGCGCGCCGCGGCGGCCGCGCCGTCCCGATCGTGTGCGACGTGATGATCGCCGCCGACATCGAGCGCTGCGTGCAGCAGACCGTCAGCGTGCTCGGCACCGTCGACACCCTGATCAACAACGCGCAGGTCGTGCCGTTCGGCGGGCTGC
>CAYXJM010000707.1:0-1599 GCA_964465455.1 uncultured Klebsiella sp. | reverse complement strand
TTGAGGCGCACCACGGGTTCGGTGTTGGACATGCGCACGTTGAAGCGCCAGTCGGTGAACTCCATGCTTAGGCCGTCGGTGTGATCGACCACGGCGGCGGCGTCGCGGTAGCGCGTCTCGATCGAGGCGAGCAAAGCGCGCGGGTCGGCGACGCGGTTGTTGATCTCGCCGCTGCACGGGAACTTCGCCGCGCGCTCGGCGACCAGCGCCGACAGCGGCTTGCCGCTCGCGCCCATCAGCCCGGCGACCAGCAGCCAGGGAATCATGCCGCTGTCGCAGTAGGCGAAGTCGCGGAAGTAGTGGTGCGCGCTCATCTCGCCGCCGTAGATCGCGTTCTCCGCGCGCATGCGCTCCTTGATGAAGGCATGCCCGGTCTTGGTGCATACCGGCACGCCGCCGAGTCCCGACACGATGTCCACGGTGTTCCAGGTGAGCCGCGGATCGTGCACGATGCGCTCGCCCGGGTGCTTTTCCAGAAAGGCCGCCGCGAGCAGCCCCACGATGTAGTAGCCCTCGATGAAGCCGCCGCTCTCGTCGAACAGGAAGCAGCGGTCGAAGTCGCCGTCCCACGCGATGCCGAGATCGGCCTTGTGCGCGAGCACCGCCTCGATGGTCGGGAGGCGGTTCTCCTCGAGCAGCGGGTTCGGCACCCCGTGCGGGAAGTTGCCGTCGGGCTCGTGGTGCACCTTCACGAACTCGAAAGGCAGGTGCGGCTCCAGCGCGTCGATCACCGCACCGGCACCGCCGTTGCCGGCATTCACCACGATCTTCAGCGGTTTCAGCGCGGCGCGGTCGACGTAGCCCAGCAGGTGCGCGACGTAGCGCGCGCGGGCGTCGAGCCGCCGCAGGCCGCCGCGCGCCGCGGCCGGGACGAAGTCGTTCCGTTCGGCCAGCGCCTTGATCTCGAGCAGCCCCGAATCGCTGCTGATCGGACGCGAGCCCTCGCGCACGAACTTCATGCCGTTGTAGTCCTTCGGGTTGTGGCTCGCCGTGACCACGATGCCGCCGTCCACGCCCTGGTCGAAGGTCGCGAAATAGATCTCCTCGGTGCCGCACTGGCCGATGTCGAGCACGTCGACGCCGCTTTCGCGCAGCCCCTCGACCAGCGCCGCGCAGAGCTCCGCGCTGCTCAGGCGGATGTCGTGGCCGACGACCATGCGGCGCGGCTTCACCACGGTGGCATAGGCGCGCCCGATGCGGTACGCGATGTCGGGGCTCAGTTCGTCGGGGATGCGGCCACGGACGTCGTAGGCCTTGAAGCAGCTGAGTTCGGGCGTGCGCATCGGATCGGATCCCTGGTAGTGGTCGTGGCGCGGCAGCGGTCGCCGGCAACTATAGGAAGCGAACACGAAGTTGTCATGGCGGGGGCCGCGAGGCCGGTCGCGGGCATGGCCCGCTCCTACGCGATCAGGCCGCCGCGCCTCCCGCGCAGGAGCGGGCAACGCCCGCGACCCAAACCCGTAGGAGCGGGCCATGCCCGCGACCAAATGTCCCTCGTAGGAGCGCCCCATGCCCGCGATCCACCGCGGCGGGTATACTCGGCCGTTTGGCAGTTCTGACTGGAACGCGATGGCCACCATACAGGTACGCGGCGCCCGC
>CAYXJM010000706.1:0-1599 GCA_964465455.1 uncultured Klebsiella sp. | reverse complement strand
CGCGCGCCTCGCCCGCGGCGAGATACGCCCGAGCCGCGAAGCGCCGGAACACCTGGTCGGATCGCCCTGAGACGCCGCGCCGGCGTTACGTGGGTCCGGCTTCAGCCGGACAGCAAGCGCGATCAGTCGGCCAGCGCGGCGTAGACGTTCTGCACGTCGTCGTCGGCGTCCAGCGCCTCGAGGAAGGCCTCGACCTCGGCGCGTGCCGCCTCGTCGAGCGTGACCGGGTTGTTCGGGCGGTAGCCGAGCGCCGAGGACTGCACCGTGAAGCCGAAGTTGGGCAGCGCGCGGGTCACGGCGTCGAGATCGGTCGGGTCGGTGAGGAACAGCGTGACGTTGTCGCCCGCGGGCTCCAGGTCCTGCGCGCCTGCCTCGATGGCGGCGAGCTCGGGATCCGCATCCGGCGTGTTCGGCGTGGCCTCGATCATGCCGAGGTACTTGAAGTCCCAGGACACCGAGCCCGAATTGCCCAGCTGGCCCTTGCGGAACAGCATGCGGATACTCATGGCGGCGCGGTTCTTGTTGTCGGTGAGGCACTCGACGATCACCGGCACCTGGTGCGGCGCGAAGCCCTCGTAGGTCACCGATTCGTACTGCACGTGCTCGTCGAGCAAGCCGGCACCCTTCTTGATCGCCCGCTCCAGCGTGTCGCGCGGCATCGAGGCGCGCTTGGCCTGCTCCACGGCCTTGCGCAGGCGCGGGTTGGAATCCGGGTCCGCGCCGTGGCGCGCGGCCACCATGATCTCCTTGGCCAGCTTGGTGAAGATGCGGCCTTTCGCCGCAGCCGATTCGGCCCTGCCCTTGGCCTTCCACTGCGCACCCATGATCCGGTTCCCCTGAGAAAACCGCGCGATTATATAGTCCCGCGGCCCGCGTGCCACCCGTCGCGCGCGCCGGCCGCGGCGCCGAGGCGCCGCCTCAGGCGGCCTGCAGTTCCGCCTGCAGCGTTTGCACCGCCTGGCCCAGGGTCGGGAACTGGCGCAGCCGGATCGGGCGCAGGCGGTCCATGCCGGTCTTTTCGCGCCATTCCATCAGCTCCGTCTCGCGCCCCGCGATCACGATCTGCACGCCTTGCGCCAGCAGTTCCTGCAGCAGCTCGCGCATCACGGCGCGGCCGGTCACGTCGTGCCCCGTGATCGGGATGGCGTCGAGCACGAAGAAGTGCAAACCCGGCCCCGCAGCCTGCACCGCGCGCCGCGCTTCCTGGCGGAAATAGGGGGCATTGAAGAACACGATCGGGGCATTGAAGCGGAACAGGCACAACCCGGGAACCGTGCGGGCCTCGGGGTGGCGCTCGATGCCGTGGAAACCCCTGCCCTCGATGTGGCCCAGCACTTCGCAGGTCGGGCGCGCGACGAGGCGCACGAAGCGCAGCATCGCGAGGATCACCGCCACCGCGATCGCGTCGATCGCGCCAACGGCCACCACGCCGAGCGTGGCGACCAGGCAGATCGCGAACTCGCTCTTCGACTCGTGCCAGAGCATGCGCGGGTCGGCGACGTTGACCAGCGAGAACGCCGCCATCACCAGCACGGCGCCCAGCGCCGCGTCCGGCACGTACTGCAGCGGCCCGGTCAGGAACAGCAGCACCAGCGCGAT
>CAYXJM010000705.1:0-1605 GCA_964465455.1 uncultured Klebsiella sp. | reverse complement strand
GTTGCGGGGCCCTTCGTGGACCCGCTCGACAAGCCGGCCGACATGAGTCCGCTCGCGCAGTACAGCCAGCTGCTCGCGATCACGCGCGCGGGCAGCCGGCTGGTGGCGGCGGGAATGCGCGGGCACATTCTCTACTCCGACGACGAGGGGCGCACGTGGATCCAGGCGCGGGTGCCCGTCAGCGTGACGCTGACCGCGCTCTCCTTCCCGACCCCGCAGCAGGGGTGGGCCGTGGGGCACAACGGCGTCGTGCTGCACAGCAAGGACGGCGGCGAGAGCTGGGAACGGCAACTCGACGGGCGGCGTACGGCCACGGACATGGTCGCGTTCTACGAAGGGCTGGCGCGCGGCGGCGACGAGGCCGCGGCGCGGCTGGCGCAGGAGCTGCCGATCAACTGGCAGGACGGCCCGGAGCAGCCGTGGCTGGGCGTGTGGTTCGGCAACGAGCAGCACGGCTTCGTGAGCGGCGCGTTCAACCTCATGCTCGAGACCCGCGACGGCGGCCTGACCTGGACCCCGTGGACGCATCGCGTCGACAACCCCGACGCGCTCCACCTCAACGCGATCGAGAAGATCGGGTCCGCGTTCTACATGCCATCGGAGCGCGGCGTGGTCTTTCGCATGCGCGAGGGCGAGGAGCGCTTCAGCGCGCTGCAGACGGCGTACGCCGGCAGTTTCTTCGGCATCTGCGGCGACGAGCGCGTGCTGCTCGCCTACGGCCTGCGCGGCACCGTCTACGCCAGCCAGGACCAGGGCGAAACGTGGTCGATGCTGCGCCCGGCGATCCCCGTCGCGCTCACGGCCTGTGCGCGCACGCCCGACGGGCGCTTCCTGCTCGCGGCCGCCTCGGGGCACGTCGTCAACGTGGGATTCGGCCCGGACGGTCTCGCCGGCGCGATCCAGCCAGGGGCGCCGTGGCCGCTGCTCGCGGGAATCGCGCTCACCTCCGACGGCCAGCCGGTCGGTGTCGGCATGGGTGGCATCTGGCGCGCAGGGCAGTGAGCCCGGCGGCCGGCTGCCGGACCGGTCAATGACAACAACAGGATTCACGACGCGATGAGCGCCAGGATAGAAAAAATCGATCTGCCGGTGATCACGGATCCCGCCAAGTTCGACGACCAGTCGGGCGACGCGCTGGAACGGCTGATCTTCAATCATCGGCCGCTGGTCCTGTTGCTGGTCGCGCTGGTCACGCTGCTTCTCGGTTACCAGTCCACGAAGCTCAGGATCAACGCGAGCTTCGAGGACATGATCCCGCAGTCGCACCCGTTCATCGTGAATTTCTTCCACTACCGCGAAAGCCTGAGCGGGCTCGGGAATTCGCTGCGCGTCGTGGTCGAGAACAGGAACGGCGACATCTTCGACAAGGACTACCTGGAGGTGGTGCGGCAGGTCAACGACAAGATCTACCTGCGCCCCGGCGTGGATCGCGCGTGGATGAAGTCCGTCTGGACGCCGGCCACGCGCTGGACCGAGATCACCGAGGAGGGATACCGCGGCGGCCCGGTGATGCCCTTCGACTACAACGGCTCGCCGGAGTCGGTGGCCCAGTTCCGCGTCAACGTGCAGCGGGCGGGGCTGATCGGCAGGCTGGTGGGCTCGGAC
>CAYXJM010000704.1:0-1611 GCA_964465455.1 uncultured Klebsiella sp. | reverse complement strand
GCACGTCGCGCAGCGGACCGTGGCCGTCGATGGGCTCGCCCGAGCCGTCGAGCACGCGGCCGAGCAGGCCGTCGCCGCCCGGCGCCTCCGCGGCGGCCGCCACCGGGCGCACGCGCAGGCCGGGCATGAGCCCGGTGACCCGCGCCGCCGGCATCAGGAAGACGCGCTCGCCGTTGAACCCGACCACCTCCGCCTGCACCGGCGCCATGCCGGGCGCGACGATCAGGCAGCGCTGGCCGAGCGCGCAGTTCAGGCCGGTCGCCTCCAGCGTCATGCCGACGACGCGGGTCAGCGTGCCCTCGGCCACCGCCGCGCAGTCGTGGCGGATGCGCCGCCCGGCGGCGCGCACGAACTCCGCGAGCGGGCTCGCGCTCATGCGCCCCCGTCCGCCGCGACGGCACGGCCGAGGAACTGTTCGAGGATCGCGGCGAGTCGCGCCGAGCGGCGGAAGTCGACCAGCGATTCGGCGGACTCGACGCGGCAATCCCCGGGCGCGAGCGACTCGTCGACCCGCAGCGCCGGCACCGCTTCGCCGGCCCCGAAGTCCTCCAGCAGCACGCGGTCGGCCGGGCTGACGTAGACGCGCACGTTGCGCGCGCCCAGCGGCAGCGCCGTGAGCGCTTCCTCGATCACTTGCGCGACCGATTCCGGCCGGATCGCGAGCTCGGCCCGGACCACCGCGCGCGCGATCTGCGCCGTCACTTCCAGCAGCGCCTCGCGCAGGGCCTCCTCCTGCCCCAGCAGCGGCGCGTGCAGGCCTTCCAGCAAGCCGGCGAAACGCCCGGCGGCCTCTTCCAGGTACTTGCGTCCCGCCGCCAGGCCCTCGGCGTGGCCGGCGGCGTAGCCCTCTTCGTGGCCGCGCGCGTAGCCTTCGTCGTGGCCTTCGCGGCGCCCTTCCTCCGCGGCGTGGCGCACGATGGCCTCGAGCTCGCGCGCGCTGACGCCGCGCGCGTAGCGTCCGGCCCTGATGTTCTCCTCGAGTTCGCGCTCGAAGGACTGGCCCGGCACCGCCTCGACCGGCGCGGCGCCCGATCCGATGCGCCGCGCGCCTGCGCTGTCGGCCTTGACCACCACGCCCTCGGTCACCGCGGGCAGGGTCCACGCGGCGTAGGGAGCGGAGGCGCTGGCGGGAATGCGTCGCTGGCTCAACGGCGGCGCTCCGGGCGCGCCGGCCTCATATCATCGCCTCCGCGCTCGCGCCCAGCGTGATCTCGCCGGCATCGGCCATGCGACGCGCCACCGCGAGTATCTCGCGCTGCGCGTTCTCGACCTCGCTGACGCGCACGGGGCCCTTCGCCTCGAGGTCGTCGCGCAGCAGCTCGCCGGCACGCTTGGACATGTTGCCGAACACCTTCTGCTTCAGCTCGTCGTCGGTCGCCTTCAGCGCGAGCACCAGCACCTCGGAGGACACCTCGCGCAGCAGCGCCTGGATGCCCTGGTCGTCGACGTTCTTCAGGTCGTCGAAGACGAACATCAGGTCCTGGATCTTGTTGCCGAGCGACTCGTCGGCCTCCTTGATCTGGTCCATCACCTGCTGCTCGGCGGCGCTCTCGAAATTGTTCATGATCTCGGCGGCGAACTTCACGCCGCCGAGGAAATGCCCCTGCGGCA
>CAYXJM010000703.1:0-1617 GCA_964465455.1 uncultured Klebsiella sp. | reverse complement strand
CCGGCCGCGCCGGAGCCACCCGCCGCTGCCGCTGCCGCCGCCGCAGCGCCCGCGGCCGCCGCGGCGGCGACGCCAGAGGTGCCGCCGCTGCCCGCACCCGAGCACGCCGCTCCGCCTGCGGCGGCGCCCCGCGCGCCGGTGCCGCCCGCGTCCGCCGCGCCGCCCGCCGCGGGATCGCTGTCCGCGGACGAGGACTACCTGCTGGCGCTGGATGGCTCGTTCTACGTGCTGCAGATCATGGGCTCCGACGACGCGGCGCAGGTCCGGCGCTTCGCCGCGCGCCAGTCGCTCGCGCTGCGCCAGTACAGCAAGCTGAACGCGGGCAAGCGCTGGTATGCACTGGTGCACGGCGAGTTCCGCGACCGCGCGGGGGCCGAGAAGGCCGCGCGCGACATCGCGGCACGGCTGGGCACCCAGCCCTGGGTGCGCCGCGTCGATGCCGTGCAGCGCGAGATCCGCCAGGGCCGCGCCCGCTGAGCCGCGGCGCCCGCGGTTTGTGACCGCGCGCCGCGGCCGCTAGAATCGCGCTCTTTTCCGCCGGTCCGCCTTCCGCGGGGCGGCTGCTTCCACCGGCCCGGCCGCGCGCCCGGCCGTTCCCGAGGTGACCATGGCCCAGTTGAAGAACGACCGCCTGCTGCGCGCGTTGCGCCGCGAACCGGTGGACCGCACCCCGATCTGGATCATGCGCCAGGCCGGCCGCTACCTGCCCGAATACCGCGCCACCCGCGCCCGCGCCGGCGGCATCATGGAGCTGTTCCGAAGCCCCGAGCTCGCCTGCGAGGTCACCCTGCAGCCGCTCGACCGCTACGACCTGGACGCGGCGATCCTGTTCTCCGACATCCTCACAGTTCCCGACGCGCTGGGGCTGGGGCTGTATTTCGAGGCCGGCGAGGGGCCGCGCTTCCGCAACCCGGTGCGCAGCGCCGCCGACATCGCCGCGTTGCCCGAGCTCGATCCCGATCGCGACCTCGGCTACGTGATGGACGCCGTGCGCACCATCGCGAAGGCGCTCGACGGCCGCGTGCCGCTGATCGGCTTCTCGGGCAGTCCGTGGACGCTGGCGACCTACATGGTCGAGGGCGGCTCGACGCGCGACTTCGCGCGCATCAAGACGCTGGCCTTCACCGATCCGGCCCGCATGCACCAGCTGCTGGCCCTGCTCGCCGACGCCGTGACCCGCTACCTCGAGGCGCAGATCCGCGCCGGCGCGCAGGCGGTGCAGGTCTTCGACACCTGGGGCGGGGTGCTCGGCCACGCCGCCTACCGCGAGTTCTCGCTGCAGTACATGGCGCGCATCGTCGCCGGGCTGCGCGCGGGCGCCGGGCGCGACGTGCCGATCATCCTGTTCACGAAGGGCGGGGGGCTGTGGATCGAGGACATCGCGGCCACCGGCTGCGACTGCATCGGTCTCGACTGGACCGCCGATCTCGGCGCCGCGCGCCGCCACACCGGCGCGCGCGTGGCGCTGCAGGGCAACATGGACCCGGCCATCCTGCGCGCACCCCCCGAGCGCATCCGCGCCGAGGTCGCCGCGCTCCTCGATTCCTTCGGCCCGGGCTCCGGCCACGTCTTCAACCTCGGCCACGGCATCACGCCGGAGATCGACCCCGAGCACGT
>CAYXJM010000702.1:0-1618 GCA_964465455.1 uncultured Klebsiella sp. | reverse complement strand
GCGCCCGCCAATCCTTGCGGGATCGTCATGACGCCCGGCAACCGTGCCGCTATATTCTTCGCTCTTCTGCCAGGGAGCCGCACGATGAACGACGACCGCATCCACGAACCGCCGCTGATGGTGCACATGCTGATCGAGGGGCTGAACCGCTACGACGAGCGCCCCTGCCTGTTCATCGGCGACACGGTGCTGAGCTACGCCGAGGTCCGCGCCACCGCGAGCCGCATGCACCAGGCGCTGAAGGCGAAGGGTATCGGCATCGGCTCGCGGGTGGCGATCCTCTCCGGCAACCGCCCCGAGGTGCTGACCAACCTGGCCGCGATGCAGGTGACGGGCGTTTGCGGCACCCCGCTGCATCCGCTCGGCTCGCTCGACGACCACGTCTACGTCATGGAGGACGCCGGCATCGAGACGCTGGTCTACGACCCGTCGGCCTTCGACCAGCGCGCCGCCGAGCTGAAGGCGCGCCTGCCCGGGCTGAAGAACCTGCTGGCCTTCGGGCCGAGCACCGTGGGGGAAGACTATCTCGCGCTCGCGGCGGGCTTCGCCGCCGCGCCGCTCGTGGCACCGGACATCCGCCCCGACGACGTCACCTCGATCAACTACACCGGGGGCACGACCGGCAAGCCCAAAGGCGTGATGTCCACCGCGCGCGGCGGCGCCTACCTCACGATGGTGCAGATGGCGGAGTGGGAGTTCCCCGAGGAACTGCGCATGCTGATGTGCACGCCGCTCTCGCACGCGGCGGCGGCGTTCTTCATCCCGGTGCTGCAGCGCGGCGGCGCGTTCTACGTGCCGCGCGGCTTCACGCCCGACCTGTTCTTCGACATGGTGGAGCAGCACCGCATCACCGCGACCATGCTGGTTCCGGTCATGATCTACGTGCTGCTCGACTCGCCGCGCGCGGCGACCGCCGATCTCTCCAGCCTGCAGACGATCTTCTACGGCGCCTCGGCGATGAGCCCGGCGCGCCTGCGCGAGGGCATCGAGAAGTGGGGCCACATCTTCTACCAGTACTTCGGGCAGTCCGAGGCGCCGATGGCGCTCGCGAACATGCGCAAGTCCGAGCACGACCTGTCGAAGCCCGAGCGCCTCGCCTCGTGCGGCCGGCCGGCGCCGTGGGTGCACCTCGCGCTGCTCGACGACGACAACCGGCCGGTTCCGCCGGGACAGCCCGGCGAGCTCTGCGTGCGCGCCCCACTGGTCATGAAGGGCTATCACAAGCTGCCCGAGCAGACCGCGGAGGCCTTCGCGGGCGGCTGGCTGCACACCGGTGACATCGCCCGCTTCGACAGCGAGGGCTTCCTGTACATCATCGACCGCAAGAAGGACATGGTGGTCACCGGCGGCTTCAACGTGTTCCCGCGCGAGGTCGAGGACGTGATCTCGGCGCATCCGGCGGTGGCGCAGGTCGCGGTGATCGGCGTGCCGGACGAGCGCTGGGGCGAGGCGGTCAAGGCGCTGGTGGTGCTCAAGCCGGGCGTGGCGGAGAGCGAATCGCTGCGCGATGAGCTCATCGCGTGCGTGAAGGAGGCCAAGGGCTCGGTGCAGGCGCCGAAGTCGCTGGACTTCGTTGGCGGGATCCCGCTGACACCCATCGGCAAGCCCGACAAGAAGG
>CAYXJM010000701.1:0-1619 GCA_964465455.1 uncultured Klebsiella sp. | reverse complement strand
GTGTTCGGGCCGCGGTCGCCGTCGTCGCGCGCCTTGTGGTCCTGGCTGCTCGCGAGCGCGAGCACGTTCGTGCCGTCGACCATCACGATGAAGCTCGCTTCCTCCCCGACCAGGAACTCCTCGACCACGACGCGGTGGCCGGCCTCGCCGAAGGCGTTGCCCGCGAGCATGTCGCGCACCGCGGCGATCGCGGTGTCCACGTCGTCGGCCAGGATCACGCCCTTGCCGGCCGCGAGGCCGTCGGCCTTCACGACGATCGGCGCGCCGCGCTCGCGGATGTAGGCTTCCGCCGGCGCGACCTCGGTGAAGGTGCGGTACTCTGCCGTCGGGATGCCGTGGCGCGCGAGGAAGTCCTTGGTGAAGGCCTTCGAGCCCTCGAGCTGCGCGGCGCCGCGCGTCGGGCCGAAGCAGCGCAGTCCCGCGGCGCGGAAGTGGTCGACGATGCCGCCGACCAGCGGCGCCTCGGGGCCGACGATGGTGAGCCCCACCGCGTTGTCGCGCGCGAACTGCGCCAGCCGCTCGAAGTCCATCACGTCGATCGCGACGTTCTGCACGCCGGGCTCGCGCGCGGTGCCGCCGTTGCCGGGGGCGACGAACACGGTGTCGACGCGGTAACTCTGCGCCGCCTTCCAGGCGAGCGCGTGCTCGCGCCCGCCGCTGCCGATGATCAGGACATTCATTGCTCGGTTCCTTCTGTCGCTCAGTGACGGAAGTGGCGCATGCCGGTGAAGACCATCGCCATGCCGTGCTCGTTGGCGGCGGCGATCACTTCCTCGTCGCGCATCGAGCCGCCGGGCTGGATCACGGCGCGGATGCCGGCCTGGGCCGCGTTGTCGATGCCGTCGCGGAACGGGAAGAAGGCGTCCGAGGCCATCACCGCGCCGTCGACCGCGAGGCCCGCATGTTCGGCCTTGATCGCCGCGATGCGCGCGGAGTTGACGCGGCTCATCTGCCCGGCGCCGACGCCGATCGTGCGGTTGTCGCGCGCGTAGACGATCGCGTTAGACTTCACGAACTTCGCGACCTTCCACGCGAACAGCAGGTCGCGCATCTCGTCCTCCGACGGCGCGCGCGCGCTCACCACGCGCAGCTCGCCGTACAGCGCGAGGTCCGCGTCCTGCACCAGCAGGCCGCCGGTCACGCGCTTGTAGTCGAGGCGCGGGGCGGACGTCGCGGGCAGCTCGCCGCAGGTGAGCAGTCGCACGTTCTTCTTCGCGGCCACGGCACTGACCGCGGCGGCGCTCGCCGACGGCGCGATGATGACCTCCACGAACTGGCGCTCGACGATCAGGGCCGCGGTTTCCGCGTCGAGCTCGCGGTTGAAGGCGATGATGCCGCCGAAAGCCGACTCGGTGTCGGTGCTCCACGCGAGCTCGTAGGCTTCGCGCGGCGTGCGGCCGAGCGCGACGCCGCAGGGGTTCGCGTGCTTGACGATCACGCAGGCCGCGGCGTCGTGGAACTGCTTGACGCATTCGAGGGCCGCGTCGGTGTCGGCGATGTTGTTGTACGACAGCTCCTTGCCCTGCAGCTGCCGCGCCGTGCCGACGCTGGCCTCGCCGGCGCCGTGCTCGACGTAGAAGGCGGCTTCCTGGTGCGGGTTCTCGCCGTAGCGCATCTCC
>CAYXJM010000700.1:0-1619 GCA_964465455.1 uncultured Klebsiella sp. | reverse complement strand
CGAGGCTTTCCAGCACGAAGGCCGCGCCCCCTTCGCCGATGACGAATCCGTCGCCCCCCCTGACGCGATGGAACGAGCGCGGCAGCGGTTCGACCATGCCCGAGAAGCCGCTCATGCGCAGGCGGATGTTCTCGAGGAATTCAGGCGCCGCGCCGGCGCGGCGGTAGAAATCCATCCCTTCCCAGAATGGCCCCTCCATGCCGGTCTGCGAGAACACCCGCCCGACGTAGTATTCGCCGTGCGTCATCCACAGCGGCGCCTTCCAGCGTTCGCTGAGCCAGCCCGCCTGGCCGATGTGATCCGGATGGCAATGGGTGCAGAACATGCCGATGACCGGTTTGCCGCCCAGGTGCTCCGCGAACACGTGCTCCCAGCGCGCGCGGGTCTCCTCGCCGCGCAGGCCGGTGTCGACGATCCACCAGCCGGCGTCGTCCTCCAGGACGTAGAGGTTGATGTGGTCGAGCTTCATCGGCAGCGTCATCCGCACCCACAGCACGCCGGGCTGGATGATCGTCACGCTGCCGGGCGCGGACGCCGCGCCGAAGGGAAATTGCAGGGCGGTATTCACATTGTTTTCCTTGGTCACTCCGGCGGCATCGGCGGTGCCCACTGCACGCCGTTGATGTGCCCGCCGCCGTCGGCGAACAGCGTGTTGCCGGTCAGGTAGCGCGCGTCGTCCGAGGCGAGGAACACGGCCACACCGCCGATGTCCTGCTCCGGGTCGCCCATGTAGCCCATCGGGTTCTGCTCCAGCATCTTCGCGGCGAGTTCCGGCGCCGCGGCGCGGAAACGCTCGAAGGCCGGCGTCACCGCGGCCGGACAGATCACGTTGACCGTGATGCCGTGCTGCGCCCACTCGCGCGCCGCAGTGCGGCTGAGCGCCCGCAGCGCCTCCTTGGAGCTGTTGTAGTCCGCCGAATACGGATGCGCGTTCACGCCGTTCAGCGTGCACATGTTGATGATCCGCCCGCGGCCCTTGCCGCGCATGTGCGGGAACGCCGCCTGCATCGACCACAGCGCGCCGAACAGGCAGGCCTCGAAGGCGAGCCGGAAATCGCTCTCGGGCTTCGCCTGCAGGCGGTTCGCCGGGCCGGCGGCGTAGGCGTTGTTCACCAGGATGTCGACGCCCCCGAAGGCCTCCACCGTGTGCCGGATCAGTCCCTCGACCGAGTCGCGCTGCGTCACGTCGGTGTGCACGAACGCGCCATGCCCCCCGAGCTCGATGCATTCGCCGGCCACGCGCTTGCCGTTGCCGGCGTCGATCTCGCCGATCACCACCGTGGCGCCCTCCATGGCCATGCGGCGCGCCACCCCGCGGCCCACGCCCTGCCCCGCGCCGGTCACCACCGCCACCTGTCCCTGCAGACGCCCGCTCATGTGTTTTCTCTCCCGCTCTTGCCGGATGCGATTTCCGGATAAACCTTTTCCTCGAACAGCCTGAGGCTCCGCCACGCGAGCCCGGGCTCCATGCCACCGGCAAGCGGGTGGAACAGCACCGTGTCCCAGGGGCCCATGGCCGCGATGCGCTCCAGCAGCTCGCGCGGCGTCATCACCGGGTAGCTGCCCGTGTCGCGCAGCTCCCGCGCGGTGGCGTAGCGCTGATAGGAGGTCGCCACGCC
>CAYXJM010000699.1:0-1619 GCA_964465455.1 uncultured Klebsiella sp. | reverse complement strand
CCGCGCGCGCCTTCAACGAGGCGCTGCCGCTGACCGGCGTGATCCTGTCCAAGGCCGACGCCGACTCGCGCGGCGGGGCGGCGCTGTCGGTGCGCGCGATCACCGGCAAGCCGATCAAGTTCCTCGGTGTCGGCGAGAAGACCGACGCGCTGGAGCCGTTCTACCCCGACCGGATCGCCTCGCGCATCCTCGGCATGGGCGACATCCTGTCGCTGATCGAGGAGGCCGAGCGCAAGCTCGACCGCGACAAGGCCGAGAAGCTCGCGAAGAAGATCAAGAAGGGCAAGGGCTTCGACCTCGAGGACTTCCGCGACCAGCTGCAGCAGATGCGCGACATGGGCGGCATCACCAGCATGCTCGACAAGCTGCCGGGGATGGGGGGGCTGGCGCAGATGGCGCAGCAGAAGATCGACACGAAGATGTTCGTGCGCATGGAGGCGATCATCAATTCGATGACGCCGAAGGAGCGGCGCGACCCGGACATGCTGAACGGCTCGCGCAAGCGCCGCATCACCGAGGGCTCCGGCACGTCGATCCAGGACCTGAACCGCCTGCTGAAGCAGCACAAGCAGATGCAGAAGATGATGAAGAAGCTCGGCAACAAGAGCGCGATGCAGAACATGATGCGGGGGCTCGGCGGCATGATGCCGCCCGGCGGCGGTTTCCCGCGGCGGTAAAAATCCGCATCCTTCGGGGCGGCCGTCCGCAACTGTTTCAAATACAAGTGCTTTCTCTTAGAATACGCGCCCTTTGTGGGGGCGGCGGCGTGTGGCGGCTGGCGCCGGCAACGGCGAATCCCACGGGAGCAACGGCAGGAACTTTGTCATGGTAACGATCAGACTTTCGCGTGTGGGCGCCAAGAAGCGTCCTTTCTATCAGGTCACGGTGACCGACAGCCGCAGCGGGCGCGACGGCCGCTTCATCGAGCGCGTCGGGTTCTTCAACCCGATCGCCAGCGGCAAGGAAGAGCGCCTGCGCCTCGACCACGAGCGCATCGACTTCTGGGTGAAGCAGGGCGCGCAGCTGTCCGACCGCGTGGCGCAGCTGATTCAGGAAAGCGCCAGGAAGGGCGCCCAGGCGGCCTGACACGTCGCGTGGATACCGCCGCCGACAGCGACCTCGTGGTGCTGGGTCGCATCAGCGCGGTGTATGGTATCAAGGGTTGGCTGAAGGTCTGGTCCTTCACCGACCCGCTCGAGGGAATACTGGACTACCCGGCGTGGCACCTGAAGACCGCCACCGGATGGGAAGTCCACGAGATCGACGCCGGACGGCGCCAGGGCAAGGGCATCGTGGTGCACCTGCCGGGCTGCGACGACCGCGACCGGGCGCAGCGCTTCCTGCAGGCCGAGATCGCGGTGCCGCGGGCGGACTTGCCGCAGCTGGACGACGGCGAGTATTACTGGAACGAGCTCGAGGGAATGCGGGTGACGGCGCGGCTGGCAGACGGCACCACGGTGCTGCTGGGCCGGGTCGATCACCTGATGGAGACCGGGGCCAACGACGTGCTGGTGGTGCGCGCCTGCGAGGGCAGCATGGACCGGCGCGAGCGGCTGATTCCCTGGGTTCCTGACGAGGTGATCCTGGCGGTGGACCGCGCGCAGCGCGAACTGCTGGTG
>CAYXJM010000698.1:0-1621 GCA_964465455.1 uncultured Klebsiella sp. | reverse complement strand
CGAGAAGCTCGTGCCGCTGGCGATGCTGATCCCGCCGGGGGGAACACCGAAGCCCTGGCCGAAGCTCGCGAAGCCGTTGGCGACCACGTCCGGGTCGATTCGGCCGTCGGCGGTGGGCCCCCTGCCACTGAAGTACGCCGTCTGCACCCCCATGTACGGGCGATACTGCGCCCCGGCCACGGGGCCGTACTGCGAAATGCAGGACCTGCTCGGCCTGCGCGCGGCTGCCACGCGGCTGCAGCTGCAGCCGCCGAGCCGCGCGCTCGGCGAGCTCGCCGGCGCGCGGCGCAGCGCGCGGCGCGGGCGCGGCATCGAGTTCGAGGAGGTGCGCGCCTACGAGCCCGGCGACGACGTGCGCACGATCGACTGGAACGTCACCGCGCGCACCGGGCGCACCCACACGCGCATCTTCCGCGAGGAGCGCGAACGCCCGGTGTTCCTGCTGGTCGACCAGCGCCAAAGCATGTTCTTCGGCAGCCGCCGCACGCTGAAGTCGGTGCAGGCGGTGCACGCCGCGGCGCTGCTGGCGTGGGCGATGCTCGCCGGTGGCGATCGCATCGGCGGACTGGTGCTGGGCGAGCACGGGCACCACGAGGTGCGCCCGCGGCGCGACCGCCACGCCGCGCTCGCGCTGCTCGGCACCTGCCACGAGTTCAACCACCGCCTCGGCCTGCCGGGCGCGGCCGCGCGCGCCGCGGGCGCGGCGCCCACGCTGGCCGATGCGCTGACCAGCACCCGCCGCGTCGCGCGCCCCGGAAGCCTGGTGTTCCTCGTGAGCGACTTCGGCGGCTGGGACGACGCCGCCGCGCAGCAGCTGCACCTGCTCGCGCGCCACAGCGAGGTCTGCGCGATCCGCGTCTACGATCCGCTCGAGCAGGCGCTGCCGGCGCACGGTCGCGCGAGCGTCTCCGACGGCGTGCGCCGCCTCGGCATCGACGCGGGCGACGCCGGGCTGCGCGAGCGCTACGGCGCGCTGTTCCGCGCCGAGCACGAGGCGCTGCAGGCGGCGTTCGCGCGCGTGCGCTCGCCGCTGATCGCGCTCGCCACCGAGGCGTCCGCGCTCGACGTGCTGGGGCGCTACTTCAACGCCGGGCGCGCGCGGTGAACGGCATCGACCCGCTGGCCGCGCTGCGAGCGCCGCACCTGCCTGCCGCGGTGGGCTGGTGGCCGCCGGCGCCGGGCTGGTGGCTGCTCGCGGCAGGGCTGCTGCTCGCGCTCGGCGCGGGTCTCGCGCTGTGGCGGCGCGCGTGGCGGCGCAACCGCTACCGCCGCCGCGCGCGCGCCGAGCTCGAGGCGCTCTACCGCAGCACGCGGAGCGCGAACGATGCCGCCGGCTTCGCGCGCGGCGCCGCCGCGATCCTGCGCCGCGCCGCACTGGTGCGCTACGCGCGCGCCGAGGTGGCGCCGCTCTGCGGCGAGGACTGGCTCGCCTTCCTCGACCGCAGCGCTCGCACCACGGGCTTCGGCAGCGGCGCCGGCCGTGCGCTGGCTCTCGCGCCCTACGACCCCGCGGCGGACTGCGACCAGGACGCCCTGTTCGCGGCCTGCCGCGACTGGCTGAGGCGGCACCGGTGATCGAGTTCGCCCTGCCCTGGGCCGCCGCGCTGCTGCCGCTGCCGCT
>CAYXJM010000697.1:0-1623 GCA_964465455.1 uncultured Klebsiella sp. | reverse complement strand
AGGGAGGCAACCGGCGCGAGTCCGCTCGCGGCGAGCGCGAGCGCCGCGACGACCGCCACGGCCGCGCCGCCCAGCAGCGGTGCGAGCAGCTCGTGCAGCGTTTCGCCCACCAGCTCGCGCGGCGCGCGCGCGGGCTCCCGCGCCAGGCGCTCGCGGCAGGCCGCGACCAGGCGCAGCGCCATGACGGACGCCGCGGCCAGCGCGACGGCAATCGCGCCGGCCGGGACCGCGCCGGGCGCGCGAGCGCTCCAGCCGAGCAGGCCGAGCAGCAGCACGACGCAAGCGCCCCCGGCAGCAGGCGGAACGATCGCCCACTGCGGTCGCCGCCACAGCGCGAGCAGCAACAGGGCCATCACGGCGGGTATCGCCGCCCCGTAGCGCACGAGGTCCCGCTGCAGGAAGGCCGGCATCTCGGTCGCGCCGAGCGCCGCGCCGCCCAGGAACAGCGTGGCCTCGTCGCGATGACGCGCCAGCACGGCGTGCAGGTCGTCGAGCAGCCGGCGCTGCCCCGCGAGCAGCGCCTCCGCGGCCTCGGGCTCCAGCGTGATGCGCAGCGCCGTCTGCTGGCCGTCGCCCGCGAGCAGCGAGCGGCGGTACAGGGGGCTCTGCATGAGCTCGGCGCGCGCGAGGTCCGTGTCGACCCCGGTGTCCTGCACGTGCAGCAGATCCCCGCCGATGTCGGCGAAGCGGATCGGCGGGCTGAACAGCAGCGGCACCTCGAGCAGGCTGTGCACGGCGTGCACCCCGGCCACCCCGGCTAGCTCCGCGCGCAGCCGCGCGATGCGCTCGAGCACGAGTTCCGACATCAGGTCCTCGCGCAGCGGCCGGTAGGTGAGCACGAGGAAGTCCTGCGGCCCGAACTCGGCGGCGAGCCCGCGGGCGAAGGCGCGCGCGGCATCGTCGGCGCCCGGCACCTGCACCGGCGCATCGACGCGCAGACCGGGGATGTGCGCGCCGGCGATCAGCAGCAGCGCGAGCATCACCAGCAGGCTGTGCCAGGGCCGCGCCAGCAGCAGCCGCTCACACGGTTTCAGCCATCGTCCGCTCATCGTGCGCAATCGTCCTCGCGGGGCATCGGGGTGCGGCATCGTCCACGCCGGCGCGGCGCCGCGACGACCTGCCGGCAGGGGGTCGGCGCGGAGCGAAGCAAAGGTGGGCGGCGCGTCGTGGAGGGGGTGCCCGGAAGCGGGCGCGACTCTAGCATCATCGGCCGCGGTCAGACCAGCACATCGAGCAGTTCGTCGAGCATCATCAGCGAGAGCCCCCAGATGCGGTGCTCGCCGTACAGGTAGCACGGCAACTCGAGCGGCACCCCGTTCGGCGCCACGCGCATCTTCTCGCGGTTGGCGCGATCGGCCAGGAAGGGCAGCGGCACCCACACCACGTCGGCGACTTCGTGGTTGGGCACGAGCGGCGGCAGCGAACGCAGCTGGAACACGTAGGGCGTGATGATCATCGCGCCGCCGCGCAGCGGCGGGTGCGTCGGGATGTCCGACAGCCGGCCGATCAGGCGCGCGTGGCGATCGGCGTCCAGCGCGACTTCTTCCAGCGTCTCGCGCTTGGCGGTAGCCAGCGTGTTGCGATCGCCGCGGTCCTTGCGCCCGCCGGGAAAGGCCATGTGGC
>CAYXJM010000696.1:0-1624 GCA_964465455.1 uncultured Klebsiella sp. | reverse complement strand
CGTGGCTGATCGAGCCGAGGGGATTGCGGATCTCGTGCGCGATGCTCGCGGTGAGACGCCCGATCGAGGCGAGCTTGAGCTGCTGCGCCTGCTGCGCGACCTGCGAGAAGTCCTCGGCGAACATCAGCGTGCCGTTGCCGTGCGGCCCCGCGAGGCGCGTGAACGCGAGCTGCACCAGCGGCCCGTTGTGGCGCAGGCGCAGCGGCGCCTCGGCGCGCTTCGGGTTGGCGCGCCAGAGCTCCAGCAGGTCCTGCACCACGCGCGGCAGCCGCATCCGCGCGCCGTTGGCCGCGAGCTCGCTGCGCGCGATGCCGAGCAGCTGCGCGGCCGAGTCGTTGGCCACGCGCACGCGGTCATCGGCGTCGATGAACAGGATGCCCGTGCGCATGCGCTGCACGATCAGCTGGTTCAGCTGCTGCAGCTCGGCGACCTCGGCGGCCCGCTCGACAGCGAGCTGCTGGCTCGCGCGCAGGCGGACCGCCACGCGCTGCACCAGCAGCGAGCTCATGAATAGCAGCATGCCGAGCAGGCCGGCCGGCAGCAGCGTCGAGAGCTGGTTGTCGTGCGTCAGCACCAGGAACAGCGCGTCGGCGAGCACCGCGAGGCTCGCGACGGCCGCCACCAGCGTCGCGATCTGTCCCGGCACGAAGATCGCCGCCGCCGCGACCGTCACCATCAGCAGGATCGCGAAGCCGCTGTTGATGCCGCCGCTCGCGTGCGTGATCAGCACCAGCGCCGCGATGTCGAGCACGAGGACCAGGAACAGGTGACGCGGGCGCGGGTGGCGCGGGCGCGCCATCACGGCCACGAGGAACGCCAGGTTGAACGCCGCGTACGGCACCGCGGTGCCCAGGTAGAGCAGCGGCAGGAAAGCGGCCTCGGCGCGCCCGAGGCTGAAGGCGAAGTAGCTCACCAGCAGCAGCAGCGACAGCGCGAAGCGGTACCACGCGTAGATCTTGAGCAGCGGATCGCCGGCGGGTGGCACGGCGGGTGCGTCGGTCGGCACGGTTCAGGCCCCGGTTTCGCCGTCCGCGTGGCGACGCCGGTGCTCCTCGCAGCAGAACCAGCGCTCCCCGGCGCCGATGGCCTGCGCCCGCGGCACGTGCACGGCACAGAACGCGCACTCCACCATGTCCTCGCCCTTCAACGAGGGCGGCTGCTTGCGCTCGCGCAGCTGCGGCGCCGTCATCAGGCGGTAGATGCGCCAGGCGATGAACGCCATCGCGAACAGCAGGATCAGGCGGAAAAGCAGCATGCGGTGAGGTCCTCCCGGCGCAGCGCGCGGATCATGAGCCTATTCTAGACCGATGCGGCGCGCCGTACGTCGCGCCCGTCGGTCGTGCCGCTGTTCGGGCCGCTGTTCGGGCCGCAGGTCGGGCCGTAGGTCGGGCTTCAGCCCGACAATGCATTCATGCAGAACACACGTCCGAATGAATTCGGACCCACGGGTGCGGTTTGTCCGGATGAATCCGGACCCACGGTGCTTTGCCTGCCGCTGCCCGATTGCGGGACAATGCGTCCATACGCTCTCGCCGCAGGAACGAGTCCATCATGTCGCAGCTGATCGTCGTCATGGCGCAGGTCAACCCGCTGGTCGGAGACATCGACGGCAACGCGGCGCTGA
>CAYXJM010000695.1:0-1625 GCA_964465455.1 uncultured Klebsiella sp. | reverse complement strand
CCCGGGTAGTAGCGCCCCATCGGCGAGGCGGCGCTGTTGCCGATCGCGTACAGCCCGGGAATCGGCGCGCCCGCGGTGTCCAGCACCTGCGCCCGGGGATTCGTCAGCAGCCCGCCCTTGGTGCCGATGTCGCCCGGAAATATCTCGACGCCGTAGAAAGGCCCCTCGGCGATCGGCGCGAGACAGGGGTTCGGCCCGATGCGCACGTCGCCGTAGAGCAGGTCGTAGCTGTTCTCGCCGCGGTGGAAGTCGGCGTCGACGCCGCTGGTCGCGAACCCGTTGAACTTCGCCACCGTGGCCTCGAGCCCGGCGCGATCGACGCCGAGCTCCGCCGCGAGCCCCGCGATCGTGTCCGCGCGCTTCAGGAAGCGCCGCCGCACGCGCGCAGGCTGCAGCCAGTCGAGGTGCATGCCGCCCGGCAGCAGCGGCCCGAAGGGGTAGTTGCGCCGGTAGCGCGCATCGAAGATCGCGAAGGCGGGCAGGTTCGCGTTGCCGGCAGCATCCGGCCGGTACATCGCCTGCACCGCCGTGGTGTAGGCCACCGATTCGTTCACGAAGCGCTGCCCGCCGCGGTTGACCATGATGCAGCCCGGCATCGAGCGCTCGGTGAACAGCATGCGCGCGCGGTCCTCGCCTTCCATCACGATCGTCGGCCCCCACCAGGCCTCGTCCATCAGGTGCAGCGCCGCGCCGACGCGCTCGGCGGCGAGGATCAGGTCACCGGTGTTGCGCGGACTCGCCGCCGACCACGCTGCGCGCGTCGGGCCCGGCAGGTGGCGCTCGCGCATCGGCTGGCTGTGCTCGAATCCGCCGGCGCCGACGATCACGCCCTTCAGCGCGCGGACGCGGCAGGGCTTGCCCTCGCGCAGGGCCAACACGCCGCTCACGCGGCCGTCCTCGCGGACCAGCTCCGTGACCGGCGTCTGCAGCCACAGCGGGACGTGGCGTTCCAGCAGCGAATGGCGCAGGCGGCCGATCAGCGCGTTGCCCATCGTGAGGCGACGCGAACGCCGGGAGCGCAGCCGCCACGGGAAATCGCTGAAATAGCGCAGCGCCAGTCCCGCGACGACCTTGAGCCAGCCGGGCGCCTTGCTGAGCAGCACCGCGCCCTCGAGGTTGGTGTAGCCCATCAGCCCCATCACCGTCGTCTGCACGTGCGAGGGCTGCATGCGCAGGAACTCCTCGCGGAGCAAGCGACCGTCGTAGGGCAGCGGATCGATCGATCGCCCCCCAGGCTTCGCGCCGGGGAGCTCCTGGTAGTAATCCGCGTAGTGCAGCATCGACTCGTAGCGCACGTGCGTCTGCTCCTCGAGGAAGCGCAGCATCGCGGGGCCCTGTTCGACGAAGGCGCGCACGACCTCGGGCGCGACGTCATCCCCGGTGAGCGCGAGCAGGTACTGCATCGCCTCCTCGACGCTGTCCTGCATGCCGGCCGCGCGCATCAGGTGGTTGTCGGGTATCCACAGCCCGCCGCCGGAGGTGGCCGAGGTGCCGCCGTAGTGCTCGCCCTTCTCCAGGACCAGCACGCTCGCGCCGTCGATGGCGGCGACCAGCGCCGCCGTCAGCGCACCGGCGCCCGAGCCGACGACGACGATATCCGCGCTGTGATCCCAGTTGTCGTTGCT
>CAYXJM010000694.1:0-1637 GCA_964465455.1 uncultured Klebsiella sp. | reverse complement strand
ATCGAGCGTGTGGACGTTCAGCGCCGTGTCGGGATCGGCCCAGGACAGCCCCTCCGCGGGGTGCAGCCGGTCCAGGGAAGCGAGGTAGCTCTCGGGATGCGCGCGCGCCAGCGCCTCGCGGCTCGCGTGGACGGCATCGTGCTGCTCGAGCTCCGAGAGCAGGCCCGAAGCCCGCAGGTAATCCATGATCGCCGCGAGCCGCGCGGGCGACTCGGGGTGCCAGTCGCCCATGTCGTGGCGCGTGCAATCCTCGTGGGTGAAGAGACCGGTCGTCACTGCTGACCTCGTTGTCGCCATGCCTCGCGCAAGCATACTACAGCGCCTGCCAACACCCGGATGCGCGCCGCTTCATTGCACCAGATCAATGCGCGGCACCGCGCCGGCGCGCACGCTGCCTTTCCCGTGGGTCCGAATTCATTCGGACATTGTCCGGCTGAAGCCGGACCTACGGTCGGACAATGGCACGGTTCGCGCGGAGGACCCCGATGCAGACCCAGGAAGACATGATCCGCACCATCGAGCTGCACATGCTCGACACCGCGGCGGAAATAGGCCGCGACGAATTGTCGCCGCGCGTGATCGAGGCGCTGCGCAAGGTGCCGCGCGAGCGCTTCGTGCCGCCGGGCGAGGAGCGCTTCGCCTTCAGCGACTCGCCGCTGCCGATCGGGCACGGGCAGACGATCTCGCAACCCTTCATCGTGGCGCTGATGACCGAGCTGCTCGACCCGCAGCCCGGGCATCGCGTGCTCGAGGTGGGCACCGGTTGCGGCTACCAGGCGGCGATCCTCGCCGAACTGGCCAGCGAGGTGTACGGCATCGAGATCGTGCCGGCGCTGGCGCGGCGCGCCGCCGACACGCTGCGCGAGCTCGGCTACCGGAACGTGACCGTGAAGGCCGGCGACGGCTGGCACGGCTGGCCGGAGCACGCCCCGTTCGACGGCATCATGGTCACGGCCGCGGGCGTGGGCGTGCCGGAACCACTGAAGCAGCAACTGCGCGTCGGCGGCAGGCTGGTGCTGCCGGTCGAGGACGAAGCCGGCTGGCAGAACCTCGACGTGATCGAGCGCACCGGCGAGGGCAGCTTCCACACGCGCCACACGATTCCGGTGCGCTTCGTGCCGCTGACGGGCAGGCACTGAACCACATCCCCGGCGGGAGCGCGCCCTGCGCGCGTCGCCCTGCGCCGGCCGCAGGCTCCGTCGCGCACAGGGCGCGCCCGGCGGAGAAAGAGCGCGCGTGGGCCTTATACTGGCTCCGCAGCCACGAGGGTGATGCCCCATGTCCGATGCATTGACGGTAGCGATCGACGCCGGCGCGAGGCCTGAAGCGCCACGGCGCCGGCGCGCGGATGCGGCGCCGGCGAACGCCGAACCGTTCGCGCAGCACGTGGCCGCGTTCTACCCGTATCCGACCCCGCAGGAACCGGGCGCGCGTGCCGTCTCCGAAAGCCAGGCCGAGAAGCGCGGGCTGGCCGCGACGGCCAGGTCGGCCGGTCTGGCCAGGCGCCGCAACGGGCGGGACGGGAGCTGATTCGCCGCGCAACCACCGTGCCGCGGCAACCCCCGTGGGTCCGAATTCATTCGGACACCGGCACAACGCGTGACACAAATGTCCGAATGAATTCGGACCCACGGGGG
>CAYXJM010000693.1:0-1638 GCA_964465455.1 uncultured Klebsiella sp. | reverse complement strand
TCACCGACCAGACGGAGACGCGCGAGCTGCAGGACCGCCTGAGCCGCCACCAGCGGCTGAACGCGATGGGGCGCATGATGGCGGCGCTGGCGCACCAGCTGCGCACCCCGCTGGCCGCGGCGATGCTGTATGCCTCGAACCTGCGCGATGCCGAGCTCTCGCCCGAGCAGACCCGCAAGTTCGCCGGGAAGATCCTCTCCCGGCTTGGCCACCTCGAACGCCAGGTTCGCGACATGCTGATCTTCGTGCGCGGCGACGTCGCGCTCGAGAACGTGAGCAGTCTCGGCGAGCTCTTCGAGGAGTTGGGGGCCGTCATGGAAGCGCCGCTGGCCGACGGGCAGGCGCGCTGCGAGCAACGCATCGACTGCGACCGCGCCCTGCGGCTGCGCTGCAACCGCGACGTGCTGACCGGCGCGCTGCTCAACCTGGTGAACAATGCGCTCCAGGCGGCAGGGCCGGGCGCGCTGATCGAGGTGCGGGCGGCGCTGCGTGATGGCCGCGCCTGCATCAGCGTCCGCGACAACGGGCCGGGGATGAGCGCCGAGGTGCTGGCGCAGCTCGGCGACGGCTTCTTCACCACCAAGCCCCAGGGCACCGGGCTGGGGCTTGCGGTGGTGCGCGCCGTGGCGCGCGCGCACGGCGGCGAGCTCGAAATCCGTTCGGCACCGGGGCAGGGCACCTGCGCCAGCCTGCTGCTGCCGCTGCACGCCGACGGCGCGCCCGCCGCGGACGCCCGGGGCCGCGCCCGTGGCTGAGCACGCGGTGCGCGGCACGCGCGTGCTGATCGTCGAGGACGACGCGGCACTGCGCGAAGCGCTCGCCGACACGCTGGAGCTCGCGGGCTGCCGCGTCGCCGCCGCGCCCGGCGCGTCCGAGGCGCTGGCGCTGCTGGCCGCGAGCGCGGTCGACGTGGTCATCTCCGACGTCAACATGGCCGGCATGGACGGTCACGAACTGCTGCGGCGCATCCGCGCGCTGCAACCGCAGCTGCCCGTGGTGCTCGTCACGGCCTTCGGCACGATCGAGCGCTCGGTGCAGGCGATGCGCGACGGGGCTTCCGACTACCTGGTCAAGCCGTTCCAGCCCGCCCAGTTGCTGGAGGTGATCGCGCGCCTCGGACAGGGGGCCGGCAGCGACGACGAGGATCCGGTGGCGGTGGCGCGGGAATCGGTCGAGCTGCTACAGCTCGCGCGGCGCGTGGCCGCCACCGACTCCACGGCGCTGCTGTGCGGCGAGAGCGGCAGCGGCAAGGAAGTGCTCGCGCGCTATATCCACCGTCATTCCAGCCGCCGCGAGCGGGCCTTCGTGGCGATCAACTGCGCCGCGATCCCCGAGAACATGCTCGAGGCGATGCTGTTCGGCCACGAGAAGGGCGCGTTCACCGGCGCCCATGCCGCCATGCCGGGCAAGTTCGAGCAGGCCGACGGCGGCACGCTGCTGCTCGACGAGATCTCCGAGATGGCGCCGGCGCTGCAGGCCAAGCTGCTGCGCGTGCTGCAGGAGCGCGAGGTCGAGCGCCTCGGCGGACGCCGGCCGCAGGCGGTCGACGTCAGGGTCGTCGCGACCACCAACCGCGACCTGCGTGCGGAGGTCGCCGGCGGCCGGTTCCGCGAAGACCTCTACTACCGCCTGAACGTC
>CAYXJM010000692.1:0-1640 GCA_964465455.1 uncultured Klebsiella sp. | reverse complement strand
GCCGCGAGGCAGGGCGCCGCTGGACACCGTCCGCGACAGGGGCGGCAACTTACCCTCCAGACCTCCCCCCGTCAACCCGCTCCACCTCATGGGTCCGGCTCCGGCCCGATGCCGCTCCAGATGAATTCGACCCTGCCGGGGGAAGCCTGTCCGAATGAATTCGGACCTACGGGGAAACCTGTCCGAATGAATTCGGACCTGCGGGGGGCGTGTCCGCACGAATGCGGACGGGGGCGCCTCCCGTAGGTTCGGCTTCAGCCGAACATATGCGGGTGTCCGCATGAGTGCGGACCTCCAGGTGCGTGTCCGAAAAAATCCGTAGGTCCGGCTTCAGCCGGACATTGGCCGAGGGTCCGGCGTTATTCGAGACGCAGGCGGGCGAGGGCTTCGGCGGCTTCGGCGATCTGGGGGCCGCCGCAGATCCAGCTCGCGGTGGGCACGGTGCGCGAGGGCGTGTGGCGGCCGAGGGCGGGGTGGCGGAGCAGCTGCTGCGCCAGCGAGGCGTGCTCGAGGTCGACGGCGTCGAAGAGCACGGCCTGCGGGGCATGTGCGACGAGATCTTCGAGCGGCAACGTGCCGTAGCCGACGATGCCGCGTTCACTGGCGAGGTTGCGCCAGCCGGCGATGGCGAGCAGTTCGTCCTTCAGCGTGCCGCTGCCCGGGCTGAGCCCGTTCGGCAGGTACACCAGCCCGAGCGCGCGCGGGCGTCCGGCCATCGCCGCGCGCACCGCGTCCAGCCGGCGAGCGGTCTCCCGGCTCAGGGCCGCACCGGCCTCGGCTTCGCCGAGCAGCGCCGCGGTGTGCTCGATGAAGGCGAGCGAGCCGGCGATGGTTTCCGGCATCTCGATGGTCTCGACGCGGTAGCCGAGGCGCTTCAGCACCGCGGCGCTGCCGAGGGACGCCTGCGAGCCCGTAAGCACCAGGTCCGGCCCGAGTTGCACGATGCGTTCGACCGAGCCGTCGAAGCGCGCGATGCCGTCGGCGCGCCCGGCGGCCCACGACAGCGTGCGGTCCGCGGCCAGCTGGCTCAGCATCGCGATGCGCGTGCGCGGCAGCAGGGTGAGCAGGATCTGGTCGGTGCACAGGTTGAGCGACACCACGCGCTGCGGCACTGGCCCGGCGGCGTGTGCGAGGCTGGCGCACAGCAGCAGGAGGAGCACCCACACGGCCCTCCGCAGGTCCGGATTCATTCGGACAAGCCTCCCCGTGGGTCCGAATTCATTCGGACAAGGTTCCCCGTAGGTTCGAATTCATTCGGACATACCGCGCCTGTTCGGCTGAAGCCGAACCTACGGCACCGATCCCGGTGCGAATCACTTTGGAGCGGCGTCCCGCTGAAGCCGGACCCACGGGCCTCACGCGGTTCCGTCTTCATGCGTCGCCCTCGCGCGGCTCCAGCGCGCGGACCCGCGCCCAGAGCGCGTGGTTCAGCGGGCAGGGGATGCCGGCCGCGTCGGCCTGCCGGCACAGGAAGCCGTTGATGAAGTCGATCTCCGTGCGCCGGCGGGCGAGCACGTCCTGCAGCATCGAGGAGCGGTTGGCCGCGGTGCGGCGGGCGACCTCGGCCGCCGTGGCCGGCAAGTCGGCCGCGATGGCGTGCTGCCCGAGCGCGTCCAGCACCGCGGCGGTCTCGGTGCACA
>CAYXJM010000691.1:0-1649 GCA_964465455.1 uncultured Klebsiella sp. | reverse complement strand
ATTCAGAGGTGCCGACGTGTCCGAAGGCAACATCATCGAGGTAAGCGATCTTCATTTTGCGTACGGTGATCGCGCGATCCTGAAAGGTCTGGATCTGCACATTCCGCGCGGCAAGCTGGTCGCGATACTCGGCACCAGTGGCTGTGGCAAGAGCACGCTGCTGCGACTGATCGGCGGGCAGCTGCGCCCTGCACGCGGCAAGGTGCTGATCGATGGCGAGGATGTGCACGCGCTCGACAACGACGGGCTTTATCGCCTGCGGCGCAGGATGGGCATGATGTTTCAGGTCAGTGGCCTGTTCAGCGATCTGTCGGTGTTCGAGAACGTGGCGTTCCCGATGCGCGAACATACGCACATGCCGGAAAGCATGATTCGTGATCTGGTGCTGATGAAGCTGCACGCAGTTGGCTTGCGTGGCGCGCATGCAATGATGCCGGGCGAACTCTCCGGTGGTATGCAGCGGCGCGTCGCGCTGGCGCGCGCGATCGCCATCGACCCCCTGCTGATCATGTACGACGAGCCCTTTGCCGGGCTCGACCCGATCTCGCTCAACGTGATTGCCGGTATCCTGCGACATCTCAACGATGCACTGGGCACGTCGTCGGTGGTGGTCACCTACAATGTTTCCGAATCATTGAAGGTCGTCGATTACGCCTTTTTCATTTTCGACGGCAAGATCGTCGCAGAGGGCAGCACCGCCGATATTCTGGTGTCCGACAATCCCTTCGTGCGCCAGTTCGTCGATGCGCGGCCCGACGGTCCGGTGAGTTTCCACTATCCGGCCAAACCGTTTGCCAGCGAGTTGCGCCTCGGCGGCTCCTGAATCCCCGCTATTTGCGGGGTTGCCGCTCAGCGTTTCGGCCTGCCGGTAACACCCGCGCTCGTCGCGCCGGAATTCGAGCCGGCGCGGCAGTGTGCCCGTCAGGGCGTTCAACCTTCCTCGCGTTGCTGCGACCAGCGCGGCTTGCGCTTCTCGAAGAAGGCGCGGGCCGCCTCCTCGGTCTCGCCCGAGAGTCCCGCCATGATCTGGTTGCGGTTCTCGAGCTGGATCGCCGCCTCGAGGTTCGGCACGTCGAGGTTCGCCCACATCACCTGCTTGGTCGCGAACACGCCGAAAGGCGAGAACTCGCAGATCTCCCCGGCCAGCGCGAGCGCCGCGCTCTCGATCTCCCCGTCCGGCACCACGCGCGTCACGACACCGTAGCGCTCGGCCTCTGCGGCATCGATCACGCGCGCGCTCAGGATCAGGTCGTGCGCGCGCGAGGCGCCGATGAGGCGCGGCAGCATGTAGCTCACGCCGATGTCGCAGCCCGAGACGCCGAGGCGGATGAACTGCACGCAGAGCCGAGCCGATTGCGCCGCGATGCGGATGTCGCAGCCCAGCGCGAGCGCGAGCCCGCCGCCGTAGGCCGCGCCGTTGATCGCGGCGATCAGCGGCTGCTGGATGCGCCGCATGTGCGGGATCAGGCTCGCCATGTGGTTCTGCGCGATCAGGCCCGCCTGCGGCCCCGGCGGCAAACCCTCGATGATCTTCCCGGGATTGCCCTGGTCGCGCAGGTCCAGCCCGGCGCAGAAGCCCTTGCCGGCGCCGGTCAGCACCACGACGCGGCAGCGGTTGTTGGCGTGGATCGCGTCGAGCGCCGCGTGCA
>CAYXJM010000690.1:0-1655 GCA_964465455.1 uncultured Klebsiella sp. | reverse complement strand
GTGCGCCGCAGGGATGCGGCGCTCGAGCCTACAGGGACGTATTCACGGCGCCCCCTCGCGCCACGGGCGCGCAGCGCAGCCAGCGCCGCTCATGGCACGACGTCAATACATCAACGCGAACAGCTTGCGCTGGTATTCGGCCGCGAGCGGGTCGCCCTTGCCGAGCGCGCGGATGATGTCGAGAAGCGTCTTGCGCGCCTCGCCGCCACGGAATTCCCGGTCGCGCCGGAGGATGCCGATGAGGAGTTCCAGCGCCTCGCGCGCGCGGCCGGCCTGGCTGTACTGCACGGCCAGCTGGTACGCGATGTCCATGTCCTCGGGATTCTTCTCCTGCGCCTGCAGCAGGGCCTGGATCTCGGGAGTGTCCGCGGCCTGCTTCTTCAGCTGCAGCTCGGAGAGCAGCCGCTCGTAGTCGCCGTCCTGGTCGACCATCGGGATCGAATCGAGCACGACCTGCGCCTCGTCGACGCGGTTCAGCTCGATCAGGATGTCGGCATAGACCTTCGCGATGTCGGCGCGCTGGCGCGACTCCTCGTAGGCGCTGCGCGCCGGCGCCAGCGCAGCGGCCGCATCGCCGGCGGCGAGCAGATCCAGCGCCTGGTGCAGCAGGATGTCCCACGGCTTCGGCAGGTGCTTCTCGAGCAGCTGCCGCACCGCGGACTCGGGCTGCGCCCCGACGAAGCCGTCGACCGGCTGGCCGTCCTTCATCAGGATCACCGTCGGCAGGCTGCGCACGCCGAACTGCTGCGCGATCGGCTGCAGCTCGTCGCAGTTCACCTTGGCCAGCATCACCTGTCCCGCGTACTCGCGCACGAGCTTGTCGAGTATCGGCATCAGCGCCTTGCACGGGGCGCACCAGTCGGCCCAGAAGTCGATCAGCACGGGGCGCGTGCGGGACTCCTCGATCAGCATGCGCTGCGCGTTCTCGCGCGTGATCTCGACCATCAGTTCGGCCATGTTCTGCTCCGCCATACTCTGGATTGTTGCATCGGGTGGCTGTGGCTCACGGCGCCGGGTACCGGGCCGCGAGGCGTTCGAAGAATGCGACCACGTCCGGGTCGCTCATGCGGCCCGCCGACGACAGGCTGCCGTGGTCGGTGTACAGGACCGTGCCGTCCGGCGCGAGCAGCACGACCGAGGGGATGCCCTCGTCGACCGGGTTGCCGTAGCGCTCGACGATGTCGCGATTGCGATGGAAATGTCCGACGTCGACGTGCAGCACGCGGAACTCGCGCGCGAGCAGCGCGGCCAGCTCCGGCGTGCGGTAGCGGCGCTCGAGGCTGCGGGAGTCCGCGCACCAGTTGCCGCCGAAGGTCAGCAGGATGCGCGTGCCGGCGGCGCGGTCGGCCACCAGCGCCTCGATCTGCGCCGCGACATCGGCCTTGCTGTCGTAGGGGCGGAAGTCCTTGTCCGCACCGCCACCGGCACGGAGGCCCGGCGCGCAGGCGAGCAACGACAACAGCAGGAGGGCACGGCCACAGGCCGCGAGCCTCGAGGCGGGGGTGTGCATGGAAACGGACTCCGGACGAGCGGCGCGCATCATATCAGGATCCGGGAGCCGGGAACGCACGCCGGCGGCGCGGCCGGCCGCTCAATCCCCGCCGGGGGTGTCGTCGCGCTTGCGGCTGCGCGAGCTGGAGGACTTCTGCACGAAG
>CAYXJM010000689.1:0-1656 GCA_964465455.1 uncultured Klebsiella sp. | reverse complement strand
TCCCGGAGCGGCCAGCATGGAAATCAACGCGCTGCAGAATCAGCTGAAGGACCTGGGCGCGCGCGCGCTGAGCCTCAGGGGGTATCTTTGACTATGCCGTCAAGAAGGACCGCCTGAAGGAGGTCGAGCTCGAGCTGAGCGAACCCAGCGTCTGGGACAACGCCGAGCGCGCGCAGGAGCTCGGGCGCGAGCGCGCCGCGCTGGCGGCGGTGGTCGAGACCCTGGACGGTCTGGAAGCCGGGCTGAACGACAACACCGAGCTGCTCGAGCTCGCGGCGGCCGAGAACGACGAGGAGACCTTCGCCTCGCTGGAGGCCGACGTGCAGCGCCTCGCGCGCCAGGTCGAGACGCTGGAGTTCCGCCGCATGTTCAGCGGCGAGCACGACGCCGCGAACGCCTACCTCGACATCCAGGCGGGCTCCGGCGGCACCGAGGCCCAGGACTGGGCCGAGATGCTGCTGCGCATGTACCTGCGCTGGGGCGAGGCCAAGGGCTTCAAGACCGAGCTGATCGAGTGCAGCGCGGGCGAGGTCGCGGGCATCAAGAGCGCCACGATCCACTTCCAGGGCGAGTACGCCTTCGGCTGGCTGCGCACCGAGACCGGCGTGCACCGCCTGGTGCGCAAATCCCCCTTCGATTCCGGCAACCGCCGCCACACCTCGTTCGCCTCGGTGTTCGTCTCCCCCGAGATCGACGACGCGATCGAGATCGAGATCAACCCGGCGGACCTGCGCGTCGACACCTACCGCGCGAGCGGCGCCGGCGGCCAGCACGTGAACCGCACCGACTCCGCGGTGCGCA
The DNA here is from genome assembly GCA_964465455.1 of uncultured Klebsiella sp. GTDB lineage: Bacteria > Pseudomonadota > Gammaproteobacteria > Pseudomonadales > UBA5518 > UBA5518. The sequence continues at coordinate 855 of CAYXJM010000689.1, read as the reverse complement.
TCACGCACGAGCCGAGCGGCATCGTGGTGCAGTGCCAGTCGCAGCGCTCGCAGCACCAGAACCGCGACTTCGCGATGAAGCAGCTGCGCGCCAAGCTCTACGAGATGGAGATGCAGAAGCGCAACGCCGTGGCGCAGGCGCTGGAGGACAGCAAGTCGGACATCGGCTGGGGCAGCCAGATCCGCTCCTACGTGCTCGACCAGTCGCGGATCAAGGACCTGCGCACCGGCGTCGAGACCAGCAACACCCAGGGCGTGCTCGACGGCGACCTCGACCGCTTCATCGAGGCCTCGCTGAAGTCGGGCCTCTGAACCGAACGGAACACACACGATGAGCGAACAGGACAGTGCGCAACAGGACGAGAACCGGCTGATCGCGGAGCGGCGGGCGAAGCTCGACGCGATCCGCCGCGAACGCAACGCGTTCCCGAACGATTTCCGCCGCGAGCACTACGCCGCGGACCTGCAGCGCGACTACGCCGGGCACAGCCGCGAGCAGCTCGAGCAGCTCGGACGGCGCGTCAGCGTCGCCGGGCGCATCATGCGCATGCGCGGGCCGTTCCTCGTGATCGCCGACGTGAGCGGGCAGATCCAGCTCTACGTGAACCGCGAGACGCTGCCCGCCGCGACGCTCGCGGAGATCAAGACCTGGGACATCGGCGACATCGTCGGCGCGAGCGGCGTGTTGCACCGCTCCGGCAAGGGCGATCTCTACGTGAACATGGACAGCGCGCGGCTGCTCACCAAGGCATTGCGGCCGCTGCCGGACAAGTACCACGGCCTCGCCGATCTCGAGACGCGCTACCGCCAGCGCTACGTCGACCTGATCATGAACGAGGACACGCGCAAGCTCTTC
>CAYXJM010000688.1:0-1659 GCA_964465455.1 uncultured Klebsiella sp. | reverse complement strand
ACACCTGGCGCGACGAGCTCCTCGCCGCGGGCGGCGAGGGCGGCGAAGCCCCGGCGCCGTCCGCACCCGCGCCGGCGGCCGACTACGAGACCGTGCTCGACCGCGCGGCGCTGGAGCGCTGGGTCGAACGCCTCGCCGCCAGCGAGCTGATCGCCGTCGACACCGAGACCACCAGCCTCGACTACATGGCGGCGCGGGTGGTCGGCGTATCGGTGGCCGCCGAGCCCGGCGCGGCCGCCTACATCCCCTTCGGACACGACTACCTCGGCGCGCCGGAGCAGCTCGGCGAGGCCGAGGTGCTCGGCGCGCTGCGCCCCCTGCTGGAGGCGAAGCGCCCGCGCAAGGTCGGGCAGAACCTGAAATACGACCTGAGCGTGCTGGCGAACCACGGCATCGCGCTCGACGGCATCGCCTTCGACACCATGCTCGAGTCCTACGTGCTCGATTCCGTGGGCTCGCGCCACGACATGGACACGCTCGCGCTGCGTCACCTCGATTACCACACCATCAAGTTCGAGGACGTGGCCGGCAAGGGCGCGAAGCAGATCACGTTCAACCAGGTCAAGATCGAGGACGCCGGGCGCTACGCCGCCGAGGACGCCGACGTCACGCTCAGGCTGCACCGCGCGCTGTGGCCGCAGCTCGAGGCCTGCGAGCCGCTGCGCGGCGTGTTCGAGCGCATCGAGATGCCGCTGGTGCCGGTGCTGTCGCGCCTCGAGCGCACCGGCGCGCTGGTCGACGCGAAGCTGCTGCACGTGCAGAGCCGCGAGCTCGGCGAGAAGCTGCGCGGGATCGAGGCGCGCGCGCACGAGCTCGCCGGCCAGCCCTTCAACCTCGGCTCCCCGAAGCAGCTGCAGGAGATCCTGTTCGACAAGCTCGGGCTGCCGAAGGTCGGCAAGACGCCGACCGGGCAGGCGTCCACGGCGGAGCCGGTGCTGCAGGAACTCGCGGAGACCTACGAGCTGCCGCGCGTGATCCTCGAGTACCGCGGGCTGTCGAAGCTGAAGTCGACCTACACCGACCGCCTGCCGGAACAGGTCAACCCGGTGACCGGGCGGGTCCACACCTCCTACCAGCAGGCCGTGACCGCCACCGGGCGGCTGTCCTCGACCGATCCCAACCTGCAGAACATCCCGGTGCGCACCGCCGAGGGGCGGCGCATCCGCCAGGCCTTCATCGCGCCGCCCGGACAGCTGGTGCTGGCCGCCGACTATTCGCAGATCGAGCTGCGCATCATGGCGCACCTCTCCGGAGATCGCGGCCTGATCGAGGCCTTCGCCAACGGCCTCGACGTGCATCGCGCCACCGCGGCCGAGGTCTTCGGCGTCGAGTTCGCCGCCGTCACCGACAACCAGCGCCGCAGCGCCAAGGCGATCAACTTCGGCCTGATCTACGGCATGTCCTCGTTCGGGCTCGCGAAGCAGCTCGGCGTCGGCCGCGGCGAGGCGCAGGCCTACATCGACCGCTATTTCGCCCGCTACCCCGGCGTGCAGGGCTACATGGACCGCATCCGTCGCAAGGCGGCCGACGACGGCTTCGTCGAGACGCTGTTCGGCCGCCGCCTCTACCTCCCCGAGATCCGCGCCCGCAATCCCGCCAGCCGCCAGGCCGCCGAGCGCACCGCGATCAACGCGCCGATGCAGGGCAGCGCCGCCGACA
>CAYXJM010000687.1:0-1660 GCA_964465455.1 uncultured Klebsiella sp. | reverse complement strand
TCTTGGTGCCGATGAAGGTCAGCACCATCGCAAGGCCGTACTTCAGCAGGTGGAAACGGCCGGCCACGTCGGCGAGCAGGAAGTACAGCGCGCGCAGGCCGAGGATCGCGAAGATGTTCGAGGTGAACACGATGAACGGATCGGTGGTGATCGCGAAGATCGCGGGGATGGAGTCCACCGCGAACACCAGGTCGGAGGCCTCGACCAGCAGCAGGACGAGGAACAGCGGCGTGAACCAGCGCACGCCGTCCTTCACGACGGTGAAGCGTTCGCCATGGTAGTCCGCGGTGATGCGGAGATGCCTGCGCGCGAAGACCAGCACCGGGTTCCTTTCCAGGTCGGGCTGCTTCTCCGCCATCACCAGCATGCGCATGCCCGTCACCACCAGGAAGGCGCCGAACAGGTACAGCACCCAGTGGAACTCGCGCACCAGCCACGCGCCGGCCAGAATCATGACGGCGCGCATCACGATGGCGCCGAGCACGCCGTAGAGCAGCACGCGGCGCTGGTACTCCGCGGCCACGTGGAAAGAGGAGAAGATCAGCAGGAAGACGAAGACGTTGTCGACCGACAGCGACTTCTCGACCAGGTAGCCGGTGAGGAACTCGAGCGCCTTGCGATCCGCGATCTCCGCGCCCGCGGTGGCGTTCAGGTGCCACCACAGCCCGGCGTTGAAGGCGAGCGCGAGGCTGACCCAGACCAGCGACCAGGCCGCCGCCTCCTTCACGCCGACCTTGTGCGCCTTGCGCCCGCCGAACACGAACAGGTCGAGCGCGAGCATCACGAGCACGAAGCCGACGAAAGTCGCCCACATCCAGGGTTCGCCGATCGACACGGCGGTATCCGGGTCCATACGCATCTCCCGCTCAGTCGCAGTCGCCGCGGATGCCGATCGCGGCACGCGCCGCCATCGCCCTCGGGCGGACCTGCTCCGGGTCGGATCCGATGACCGTGAAGTGGCCCATCTTGCGGCCAGGACGCGGCTCGTCCTTGCCGTAGAGGTGCAGCCTGAGGCCGGGAAATTCCAGCAGCCGCGCCCAATCCGGCTCGCGTGGCGCGCTGCTGTCGTCCGGGTACCACAGGTCTCCGAGCAGGTTCACGCAGACGGCGGCGCAGTGAGCATCGCTGTCGCCCAGCGGCAGCCCGCAGAGCGCCCGCACCTGCTGCTCGAACTGGTTGGTGACGCAGGCGTCCAGCGTGTAATGCCCGGAGTTGTGCGGCCGCGGTGCGATCTCGTTGACCAGCAGCGCTCCGCGCGCGAGGAAGAACTCGACGCCCAGCGTGCCGACGTAGCCCATGCGCTCGGCGATGCGCGCGGCGAGCTCGGTGGCGCGTTCCGCCGTGCCGTGGTACGGCGTGTCGGGCAATGGCGTGGTCGAGTGGTCGAGGATGCCGTGGCGGTGATGGTTCGCGCTGGGGGGGAAGCACCGCGTGATGCCCTGCGCGTCGCGCGCGAGCACCACGGAGAGCTCGCCGTCGAGCGGCTGCAACTGCTCGAGCACGCAGGGCACGGCGCCGAAGCGGCGGAACGCGGCGCGAGCCGCCGCGCGGTCCGCGACGCGCGCCTGGCCCTTGCCGTCGTAGCCGAGACGCGCGGTCTTGAGGATGCCCGGGAACAGGGACGCGTCGCAGCGTTCGCAGTCCTCTTCCCGCAGGAGGT
>CAYXJM010000686.1:0-1660 GCA_964465455.1 uncultured Klebsiella sp. | reverse complement strand
TCGCCGAAGGCCGCGTGTTCGAAAAGGCGGGGGTGAATTTCTCGAAGGTCAGCGGTGCGAACCTTCCGCCGTCGGCAAGCGCTCACCGACCCGAACTGGCCGGGCGCAGCTTCGTGGCCATGGGCGTGTCGCTGGTGATCCACCCGCTGAATCCCTACGTGCCGACTTCGCACGCCAACGTGCGGCTGTTCGTGGCCGAACACCCGGAGGCGGCGCCGGTGTGGTGGTTCGGCGGCGGCTACGACCTGACGCCGTACTACGGGTTCGCGGACGACTGCGTCCACTGGCACCAGGTCGCGCGCGCGGCCTGTGCGCCTTTCGGGGCCGAGGTCTATCCGCGCTTCAAGCGCTGGTGCGACGACTACTTCCATCTCAGGCACCGCGATGAGCCGCGCGGCGTCGGCGGCCTGTTCTTCGACGACCTGAACGAGTGGGACTTCGACACCAGCTTCGCCTTCCTGCGCGCGGTGGGCGATTCCTACATCGAGGCCTACGAGCCCATCGTGCGCCGCCGCGTGGATATTCCCTGGGGCGAGCGCGAGCGCCAGTTCCAGCTGTACCGGCGCGGCCGCTACGTGGAGTTCAACCTCGTCTACGACCGCGGCACCCTGTTCGGACTGCAATCGGGCGGGCGCACCGAATCGATCCTGATGTCGTTGCCGCCGCTGGTGCGCTGGGAGTACGACTGGCAGCCGGAACCCGGCAGTCCCGAGGCCGAGCTCTACGCCACCTACCTCCAGCCCAGGGATTGGGCCTGAGTGCGACGGGGGCCGCCCTGATGACCGACCGTTACGTGGTGGCCGGCAACCCGGTCGCCCACTCGCGCTCGCCATTGATCCATGCCCGCTTTGCCGCCCAGACCGGACAGGACATGGAGTACCGCCGCCTGCTGGTACCGCTCGGCGGCTTCGCCGCCGCGGCGCGCGCCTTCTTCGCCGGGGGCGGCAAGGGCATGAACGTCACCGTGCCCTTCAAGCTCGATGCCTTCGCGCTCGCGGACCAGTTGAGCGCGCGCGCGCGTGAGGCCGGCGCCGTGAACACGCTGTGGCTGGCCGACGACGGGACGCTGCACGGCGACAACACCGACGGCGCCGGCATGGTGCGCGACCTGCTGCACAACCTCGGCTGGCGCATCCGGGGGGCGCGCGTGCTGCTGCTCGGCGCCGGCGGCGCCGCCCGCGGCGTGCTGGGTCCGCTGCTCGAGCAGGCACCCGCGGAACTCGTGATCGCCAACCGCAGCGCCGACAAGGCGCTCGCGCTGGCCGGGTCCTTTGCCGCTGCCGGGCCGGTACGCGGCGGCGGCTTCGACGCGCTGTACGGGTGCTTCGACCTGGTCATCAACGGCACCAGCGCCAGCCTGCAGGGGGAGGTGCCGCCGCTCGCGGACGAGGTGCTCGCGACGGCCGCCTGCTACGACATGGCCTACGCGAGCGGGCCGACGGCCTTCCTGGCCCGCGCCGCGGCGGCCGGCGCCGCGCAGCTCGCCGACGGCCTCGGCATGCTGGTCGAGCAGGCGGCCGAGTCCTTCTATATATGGAGGGGCCTGCGTCCGGACACCGCGGCGCTGATCCGGGAGTTGCGCGCCGAGGTCGTGATCCGGCCGGTGCGCGACGAGCAGGACCTCGGGCGCGTCGCCGCGCTGTTCCGCGAGTACCAGCAG
>CAYXJM010000685.1:0-1661 GCA_964465455.1 uncultured Klebsiella sp. | reverse complement strand
CGTCGAGGTAGACGTCGAGCAGGTTGAAGAAGTCCTTGCGGTTCTGGCTCGCGAACGGATACGCGGTCCAGTCGCTGCTGGTGAAGGCGTTCATGAACGTGTTCAGGGAACGCCGCGTCATCATGAAGAACGGGTCGCGCACCGGGTACTTCTCGCTGCCGCAGAGCGCGGTGTGCTCGAGGATGTGCGCGACGCCCGTCGAGTCCTCCGGCACCGTGCGCAGGGCGACGAGGAACACGTTCTCCGGGTTGTCGGTCGCGATGTGGAAGTGCTGCGCGCCGGTGACGCGGTGGCGGTACTCCTCGACCACGGCGCCGAGCGCCACGATCGGTTCGCTGCGCACCCACTCGAAGGCCGGGTGAACGGCAGCGGGAGCGGGGCTGGCGGCGGGCATCTGGATGCTGTTCATGCTGGGTGTACGACTTCCGGTTGGGTGGTCTGGCAACGCGTGCGACGGGTCGCCGGGCGCGGCCGGGGCGGTGCGTGCGCAACCGCGGCAGGGCCCGGGAGAGCGAAGGTTAGCAGAGCGGTCCCCGGCTTGCGTAGGGGCCGTTCGGCGCACTATCGCCGCTTCGCGCGGACCGCGCCGGCGTGCACGCCGGCGCCGGAAGGCGATACTATCGGGCGCGCCGCAAGCAATCGACCCGAGGGAAAAAGCACATGGCCCGTCGTCCGAATGCCGCCTGGCTCGCGCTCCTGCCCGCGCTGATGCTGGCCGGGCACGCGCTGGCGCAGGCCGTGATCCTGAAGGAGTCGGAGCAGAAGACCGAGCGCGAGGCGGCGAAACAGGCCGGCAAGGCCGCCTCGCCCTTCAGCCTGGAAGTGAGCGCCGGTCTGGAGTCCGACAGCAACGTGTCGGTCAGCGAACTCGACGAGAGCACCGGCGAGGACGACCAGGCGGCGGTGCTCGACGCCGATCTCGACTACGAGCTCGCGCTGGGCAAGCTCACGGAACTGCAGTTCAGCTACGGCCTGTCGCAGACGTCCTACGACGACTTTTCGGCCTACGACCTGCAGAACCACCTGCTCACGGCCGATCTGACGCACGATTTCGGCGCGATCGATGCGGGTGCGGCGTATCGCTACATCCACACGCGGCTCGGCGGGCACGACTACCTCGCGATCCAGCAGCTCGCGCCGAGCGCCTCGTGCTTCTTCGGCCGGAAATTCTTCGCTCGCGCGGAATATACCTTCAGCGACAAGGCATTCGACGAGGTCAACGAGCGCGACGCCACCACGCACGCGGGCGGCGCCGACCTGTACTGGTTCGTGAACGGCGTGCGCACCTACGTGGTGTTCGGCTACCGCTACCGCAACGAGAATGCCGAGGACGCGCAGTACGACTACGATTCGCACAACCTCAAGTTGAGGCTGTCGCAGCGCTTGCGCCTCCTCGAGCACGATGCGACGCTGAAGGTGGGCTGGCTCTACGAGCAGCGCGACTATTCCGCGCCCACGCCCGCGATCGACGCCACGCGCGACGACGACCGCAACCGCTTCCAGGCCGAACTGGAGCTGCCGCTCGGCAGGCAGTTCTTCGGCTTGCTCGACTACGAGTACGGCGCCTTCTCGTCGAACCTGCAATCGGCCGACTACGACCAGCACGTCGTGAGCGTGCGGCTGGGGCTGAAGATCTGAACGAGGCGGCCGCGGCTGTGCCG
>CAYXJM010000684.1:0-1662 GCA_964465455.1 uncultured Klebsiella sp. | reverse complement strand
GGCGCGCATCATGACCTCGGTCAAAGAGAGAGCGTTTTGCTCAGGAAAGGGAGAGGCTGCGGGCGTAGTGCTCGAGGCGATCCCGCCCACCTCGCACAGCGCACCCGACACCTGCCCCGGCGAGGCGGCCTTCACCGTCTCGATCATCCCGGCGAACTGGCGGCGGCGCACCGGCCGTGCCGCCCGTTCCATCTCCGGTCAGGGCAGAGGCTGCGCGTGAGCGACGCACGCGCCGGCCCGATTCCCGACGCTCTGCTCCGCCGGACCATCACCCCGCAGATCCAGCATGCCAGCGGATGCGTACTGCCGGCGCAAAGCCACGTGGAGCAGACGCCGATGAAAGACTGCATCCTGAACAGCTGGGACGCCGTCATGACCATCGCCGTCTTCGAGGAAGCTGCCATGAGGCGCGAGGGCGCGGGCGGCGCCCGCTCGGGCATGATCGGCCCGCGCCGGCACGGAGTGGCAGCATGAGCGGGCAGGTGTTCCGACTCGAACAGTCGCAACGGATTCCCTGCGGGCGGGACGAGGTCTTCGCCTTCCATGCCGACGCCGCGAACCTGGAGTCGGTCACACCGCGCTTCCTGCGCTTTCGCATCCTGACGCCCATGCCGGTCGAGATGCGACCCGGCGCGCGCATCGAGTACTCGCTGGCGCTGTTCGGGATCCCCTTCAGGTGGCGTACGCTGATCACGCGCTGGGAACCGGGCGTCTGCTTCGTCGACGAGCAGGAGGCGGGGCCTTTCGCATTCTGGCGCCACACGCACCGGTTCGCCGACGACGGCGACGCGACCGAGATGAAGGACACCGTCGAGTACGCACTGCCCTTCGGGCCGATCGGCCGCTTCGCCCGATGGCTCTTCGTGCGCCGCACGCTCGAGCGCATCTTCGACTTCCGGCGCGACACGATCGCGCAGCACTTCGTGACCGCGGGGTCCGGGTTCGCGGCGACGCCGGCATCTCCCGGCCGCCACGCGGATTTCCCCGGGCACGGCATCGGCGAATTCGACGTCGAGGTCTTCCACGATGGTCAGTGCCCGCTCTGCGCGCGCGAGATAGCCCTGTTGCGCCGACTCGACAAGCGGGGGCGCATCCGCTTCGTCGACATCGCGGCACCCGGTTTCGATGCCGGCACGGTTGGCCTCAGTCGGGAGACTCTCATGGAACGGATCCACGGGCGACTTCCCGATGGCTCCATCGTCGAGGGCGTCGAGGTATTCCGCCGCCTCTACGCGGCAGTCGGCTTTACCCGGCTGGTTGCGTTGACGCGCGTGCCGCTGGCGGCCCGGCTGCTGGACCGCGTCTACGGCTGGTTCGCCGCTAACCGAGTCCGGCTTACGGGCAGGTGCGACGACGGCGCCTGCACGACACGCGACACGACGACCGGCGTATAGATGCGCGCTGCGGGAACGCGGCGGAAAAGACTTTTCGACTCCCGCACCGATGCAATCGCGTGGCACGGCTCCAGTGATCCGCGCTCGGCCTGCCAACACGCGGCATTGCTATCATGCGCACCTCGGTGACGATACAGGATCTCCCAGATGCACCCGGCGCGTATCACGATCGCTGTGCTTGCATTGCTCGCGGCCGCGGCCGGCGCCCGCGGGGGCGAGCTCAGGCTCGACAACGGCGCGTTGATTCCCGGCGAATTCGCCCGCCTCG
>CAYXJM010000683.1:0-1665 GCA_964465455.1 uncultured Klebsiella sp. | reverse complement strand
ACCTCGCGCTCGATCAGCCCGTTCAGCTTCGCATTCATCGCCTCGAGCAGTTCCTGGTTTCGGGCCCGGTCGAGCGCAAGATTGTTGAGCTCGAGCGGATCGTTCTCCACGTCGTAGAGCTCGACGTCGTTCACCTTGAAGAGCGCCTCGACCGTCGCGGGTCGGTTGTGCTGCCGGGGCGAGAAGTAGCGCGAGAAGCGATAGCGTCCGTCGTAGACGCTGCGGATCGCGCCGCGCTTCCCGAGGTCCGGGCCCATGGTGCCGGCCTGCGCGGCGGCCTGGACCTCCGCCTTGCCGTCGGGCTGCTGCATCATCGCGACGACCTTTTGCATGAACTCGCCGTCGATGTAGGCGAACATGTTGTAGCAGTAGAGCGCGCCGTCGCGGACGGACGTGTACTCGGCCTTCTCGGGTGCGGCGAGCAGCGGCGCGAAGCTCTGGCCGGGCAGGGCCTTGCCGATCGCCGCCTTCTTCTCGGGGCTTGCGCCGCTCAGCGCGAGGAGCGTAGGCGCCATGTCGAGGTGCGAGGTGACCGCCTTGCAGCGCTTGCCGCCCGGGTGGTCCGGGTGCGCGATGATCAGCGGGACGTTGTTCTGCTCGCGATAGGCCGTCGCGCCCTTGGAATGCAGGCGATGCGCGCCGTCGAGGTCGCCGTGGTCCGCGGTGAGCACGACGATCGTATTGTCCGCGAGCCCCTGTGCCGCGAGTTCGTCGAGCAGCGGGACGATGCTGCGGTCGACGTCGCGCAGGCAGTTCAGGTAATAGTTGTGCCGGTACTGCCACCGCCAGTCCTCGTTGGCGATGTGCCCGACGAGTGCGTCGTGCGAGCGCAGATAGTCGGCGTGCGCCGGCGGGCGGCCCGGCGCGTCGAGCCGTTGCGCGTAGCTCTTCGGCAGCTCGAAGGGCCACTGTGTCGAGTAGAGCGGATCGGTCGGCGCGGGCTCGATGTGGCCGAGGATGTCGAGCGCCTGGACCTTCTCGCCGGGCCTGTCGGTGTTCACGAACATGATGTCGTGCGGGTTCACCAGGTTGACCGCGAGGAACCACGGCTTGCCCTGGGCGGCGAGTTCCTTGCCGCGGCCGCGCAGCCACGAGACACCCATCGCCGAGATGATGCCGTCGTGGAGGTAGCCGCCGCGCGTGTGCGCGATGATGTCGCCGATCCCGAAATAGTCGCTGAACCCGTACTCCTCCATCTCCTTGGTGAAGATCTTCTCGGGCGTGCCGAGCGAGTTGACGGTCTCGAACTCCTTCGTGAGGTGCCACTTGCCCTTGTAGGCCGTGTAGTAGCCCGCGTCGCGCATCATGTCGCCGAGCGTGGGGATCTCCGTGGACATGCTGCTGATCCACGGGAAGTTCGTGTTGTCGAACATCTTCGTTTGCTGGATGTGGCGGCCCGTGTAGAGCACGGAGCGCGACGGCGTGCACACGCAGGAATTGATCTGGTGGTTCTCGAACACCGTGCCCTGTCTGGCGAGCCGCTCGTGCGCGGGCAGCGCGTAGCCCTTCGGCAGTTCACCCGGACGGAAGAAGCGCTCCTGGTCGGTCAGGATGAAGAGGATGTTGTACGGGGCGCCGCCCGCCCGCGGTGCCGTGGCCGCTGGTGTCGAGCCCGTGGCCTGGGCAGCGGCGCCGGACAACAGGCTCACGCCCCCGGAGGCCGCG
>CAYXJM010000682.1:0-1672 GCA_964465455.1 uncultured Klebsiella sp. | reverse complement strand
CCACGGCCGGACCCACACCAGGGTCGCAATCAGCCCGCCGCGTGCAGCAGGAAATCCACCGCGCGGTCGTGCGCCTCGGGCGCGCCGGCGCAGTTGATCTTGTCGTCGCCGCCCTGCTTCTCGCTGTAGCGGCGGATCTCGCCGTGGATGTAGGGGCTCGTGCGCCCGCACGAGCAGGGCTCGTCCCAGCCGGCCATCGTGATCTCGTCGCCGGTGACCAGCCCGCCCCAGTAGTTGTGCGGCAGCATGTCGAAGCAGGCGTAGCGGCCGGTCTGCGTGCCGGTGCGCGGCAGCATCTTTCCCGTTTCCGGGTCCAGCAAGAAGGGCACCAGCACCGGCGGCGCGTGGTAGTGGCCGGCCTCGCAGCGCACGTTGCCGGGCATCAGCTCGCTCATGCTGTAGGTCTCGAAGGTGCGGCGGAAGCCGAGGAACTCGTGGATCTGCTCGCGGTAATCGGCGGGCAGCACGCGGCCCTTGCTGCCGCCGCCGCTCATCAGCAGGCTGCCCTCGCCGAACAGCCCGCGCAGGCCCTCCGCGAGTCCCTGCTCGGCCCACTCGAACAGGATCGGCCACACGGCGAACAGGCAGATGTCCTTGCCGCCGAAGCGCTGGACAGCGGTCTGCAGGAACTCCTTCATGCGTCCCGGGCGTTGCTGCTCGCGGTGCGCGAACTCCTCGCGGCGCTTCAGCAGCGCCGGCGAGAGCTCGAGCTTGCCCTGCTCGCCGCGCGCCTCGGCGGCGCGCAGGCGCCCGGCCAGTGAGGCGATGTCGGCGCTGAAGTAGTCGTGCGGGTAGAGGAACAGGGCGTTGTCGTCGCCGCCGGCCCAGAGCTTCACCATCGCCTCGACGCCGCGGTAGGTGGCCCCGGCGCCGAAGCGGTAGCCCGGCTGCACCATCGGCAGGCGCGCGGTCATCAGGTCCGGCCCCGTGTGCTCGCCGTGCCAGTCGCGCACCGCGTGCGCGGTCAGCGTGGTCGACTGGATCCAGTGCTCGCGCATGCGCGGCACGAAGGAGAGCTTGCCGGTCGTGCCGAAGGTGTGCAGCAGCCGCAGGTCGGTCTGGCGGTCCATGCAGCTCACCCAGTCGTCGATCGTCTCGACACCGCTCACGTCGACCTTGCCGAGGTCCTCGGCCGTGAGGCCGTCCAGCCAGCGCGTGAGGCGGTCGAACTGCCCGCGCTCGAGGATCGACAGCGGATAGGACTTGTAGACGGTGTGCGGGAACAGCAGCGGCACCGCGTCCTCGATGGAGTCGATCGCCTCGATGCCCTGCTCCGTGGCGAGGCGGTCGAGCACGGGCACGCGCTTGCGCAACTCGCCGAAGCGCTTGCGGATCCCGGCCAGGTGCACCTGCTCGAGCTGTTCGCGCGTCAGCCGGTGCCCCTCGAGGTAGGAACCGTCGATGTAGCTCAGCGGCTCTTGCAGCAGGTTCCGGAACAGTTCACTCATGTCATGATCTCCGTAGGTCGGGATTCATCCCGACAAGGGTTCGGCGAAGCCGAACCCGCTGTTTCCAATGCATCCGCCAATTGCGTCGGCACGAATGCCGACCTACATCCCGCGCGCGAGCTGGTCCAGCATCACCGGGTCGGATGTCTGTTCCACGATCCACTTGCACATGCGCCGCACCGGCTCGATGCCGTCCTGCGGCGTCGCGGCGTCCTCGAACAGCG
>CAYXJM010000681.1:0-1679 GCA_964465455.1 uncultured Klebsiella sp. | reverse complement strand
GGGCCGCGACCTGCGCCCAGCCGCCCGGGGCCGCGCCCAGGTCGACCACCAGGTCGCCCCGGCGCATCAGGCGGTCGCTCTCCTGCAGTTCGAGAAGCTTGTAGCTGGCGCGCGAACGGTAGCCGTCGGCGCGCGAGCGCTGCACGTACTCGTCCGAATGGTGTTCGCGCAGCCAGCGGCTGCTGCTCTTCGATCTCGCCAACTCGTCTCCCCGCGGCACGGGCTCCGTGCCGACTGCATAATTTACGCTCGCGCGTTCCTGCCGGATCCCCACCTGCGTGGGATACAATGCCTCCCCCCAGCAACTTCCCCGGCCCGGATTCTATGCCCCTCGACCCGGAACTCAAGAAACGGTTGCGCGGCACGGGCCACGCGCTGCATCCCGTGGTCACGGTGGCGGGCAACGGCCTGAGCGAAGGCGTGCTCGCCGAACTCGAGCGCGCGCTGCACGACCACGAACTCATCAAGGTGAAACTGGCGGTGCCCGACCGCGCCCAGCGCAAGCAACTCGGCGCGGAGATCTGCGCGCTGCTGAAGGCGCAACTGGTGCAGGAGATCGGCAAGGTCGTGCTGGTCTATCGCCGCAACCCCGACCCGAACCCCAGGCTCTCGAACCTGCGCCGCGCGTAGGTCCTACTTCAGCCAGACAATCGTCCGGCTGAAGCCGGACCTACGCGTTGTGCCGCATCGCGCTCCGGCACCGCATCAGGCGTGCAGGACGCTCACGATCTCGTACTCCGCGTCGCCGCCGGGCGTGCGGACCACCACCACGTCGCCCTCCTCCTTGCCGATCAGCGAGCGCGCGAGCGGCGAGGTGACCGAGATCCTGTTCTCCTTCACGGAAGCCTCGTCCTCGCCCACGATCTGGTAGCGCAGGGTCTCGTCGGTCTCGAGGTTCAGTATCGCGACGGTCACGCCGAAGATGACCTTGCCCGTGGGGGGTATCTTCGTGATGTCGATGATCTGCGCGGCGGAGAGCTTCGCCTCGATGTCGCTGATGCGCCCCTCGATGAACCCCTGCTGCTCGCGCGCGGCGTGGTATTCCGCGTTCTCCTTCAGGTCGCCGTGCTCGCGCGCCTCGGCGATCGCCTTCGAGATCCGCGGCCGCTCGACGCGCTTCAGGTGCTCCACTTCCTCGCGCAGCCGCTCCGCGCCGGCCACCGTCATCGGAACCCGCGTAACCATCAGCCGAGCCTCCCGTGAATTTCCTGCAGGCAGCGCACGCTCGTGTCCGGGCCGTGACGCAGCGCCATGCATACCGCTTCGCCGCCGGCGAGCGTGGTGGTGTAGTAGACGTTGTGGGCCTGCGCACTGGAGCGGATCGTCGAGGAATCCGCGATCGCCTGGCGGCCTTCGGTGGTATTGATGATCAGCTGGATGCGGTCGTTCTTGATCATGTCGACGATGTGCGGGCGTCCTTCGCGCACCTTGTTGACGACCTCGACCGGGATGCCCGCTGCCTCGATCAGCGCCGCGGTGCCGCGCGTGGCGACCAGGCTGAAGCCCATCGACACGAGGTCGCGCGCCACGCCCACCGCGCCGGGCTTGTCGACCTCGCGCACCGACAGGAAGGCCACGCCGCCGCGCGGCAGCTCCTCGCCCGCCGCGACCTGCGCCTTCAGGAAGGCTTCCGCGAACGTCGCGCCCACGCCCATGACCTCGCCGGTCGACTTCATCTC
>CAYXJM010000680.1:0-1680 GCA_964465455.1 uncultured Klebsiella sp. | reverse complement strand
CCCTTGCGCGCCTTCTGGGCGGGTTTCTTCACGGTGTTGATCTTGAGCATGCCGGGCAGCACGAACTCGCCGGGGCCGCTCTTGCCGATGTGGCGCGCGATGATGCCCTCGAGCTCCGTCATGACCGCGGTGACTTGCTTGCGCGACACCTGGGTGCGTTCGGAGATCTCGTTGAGGATCTGGGTCTTGCTCCAGCGTTCCTTTACCGGAGTCGGCTTTGCAGCTGCCTTCGGCGCTGCCTTCGCAGCAGCCTTCTTGGGAGCTGCCTTCGCAGCAGCCTTCTTCGGGGCTGCCTTCGCGGCTTTCTTCTTGTCAGCGGCCATGTTGATTCCTTCTGGGTTTCCAGGTTGTTTGGCAGTGTGGCTTCCGGGGGGAGAAGCCTGTGTATTTGCTGTAATTGCAGGTCTTTTACGCGCTTTCGGCTACAGCGGGCGTATATATAATGCATCCATTAATGCACGGCAACATTGTCCGGTGTTTTTCTCGCACCGGTGCGCCGCGTTCGTGCAGTGCGGCGGATAACGGCCGTGCGGGATGCGCTCCGGACGGCCCGCGACGCGCGGGGAATGGCACCAGTTGGCATAATCCGCGCGCTCCGTCTGGAGTATAATTCGCCGCTTTTTCGGGGCAGCGCCGTTCAGGCGCGCGTGGTTTTGATTTCCAGACTGAGGAGGTTTCCGGTATGCCGATCTACGAATACCAGTGCCAGGGCTGCAATCACGAGCTCGAAAGACTGCAGAAGATCTCCGACGAACCCCTGAGCGTCTGTCCGGAATGCGGCGAGCCGCAGCTCAGGCGCAAGATCAGCGCGGCGGGGTTCCGCCTGAAGGGCGGCGGTTGGTACGAAACCGACTTCAAGAGCGGCAGCAAGAAGAACCTCGCCGGCGATACCGGCTCATCGGGCAGCGACAGCAAGGCCTCCTCGTCCGGCGACAGCAAGGCCTCCTCGTCCGCCGCGCCGGCCCCGTCCGCCGCTGGCAGCGCCTGATCGTCCCGACTCACCCCCATTCCGCGGAAAACACGCATGCGCACGCACTACTGTGGTGATCTGGATACGGCCCATGTCGACCAGGAGGTCACGCTCTGCGGCTGGGCCGACCGTCGGCGCGACCACGGTGGCGTGATCTTCGTCGATCTGCGCGACCGCGAGGGGATCGTGCAGGTGGTGTTCGACCCGGACAGCGGCGAGCACTTCGCCACCGCCGACCGCGTGCGCAGCGAATACGTGCTGCGCGTGCGTGGCCGCGTGCGCGCGCGGGCCGAGGCCACGGTGAACCCGGCGATGAAGACCGGCCGGATCGAGGTGTACGCGCGCGAGCTCGAGATCCTCAACGTCTCCGACACGCCGCCGTTCCAGCTCGACGAGCACGCCAACGTCGGCGAGGAGACGCGCCTGCGCTACCGCTACCTCGACCTGCGCCGTCCCGAGATGCTGAGCAACCTGCGCCTGCGCTCGGACATCGCCCGGTCGATCCGCAACTTCCTGGCCGAGCGCGGCTTCATCGAGGTGGAGACGCCGATGCTGACGCGGGCGACGCCCGAGGGCGCGCGCGACTACCTGGTGCCCAGCCGCACGCATCCGGGCCGCTTCTTCGCGCTGCCGCAGTCGCCGCAGCTGTTCAAGCAACTGCTGATGGTGGCGGGCGTCGACCGCTACTACCAGATAGTGAAGTGCTTCCG
>CAYXJM010000679.1:0-1683 GCA_964465455.1 uncultured Klebsiella sp. | reverse complement strand
GCATGGCACGCGCCGTTACGCGCAAGACGAACAACTCCGGCGGCAGCACCGCTGCGAACACGACCACCGACGCGAGGCCGGCGCGGCGGGCCTCGAGCCCGGGTCGCCCGGCGCGGCTGTCGCGCGAGATGATCCTCGAGAAGTCGGTCGAAGTGCTGGCGGAGCACTCCACCGAGGGCTTCACGCTCGCGCGCGTCGCGGACTCGCTCGACACGGTCTCGATGGCGCTCTACAACTACTTTCCCAGCCGCGAGGCGCTGCTCGCGGCGGTCGCCGATCACGTGTGCAAGCAGTTCCGCATGCCGAAGGTCAAGGCCGGCCAGGGCTGGCAGGACACGCTGCGGGCCTGGCTGTGGGCCGTCAAGAAGCACGCCGAGCAGAACCCGGTGATCTTCAAGGTGATGGGTGTCGACGGACGGACCTCGGTCGGCTGGCTCAGCATCACCTACACGGTGGGCAAGACGCTGCACGAGCAGGGCTTGCGCGGGCGCGAACTCGCGGCCGCCGTGTGGCTGTTCTGCGCGCAGGCGATCGGCATGCTGATGGGCGAGTACGGGCAAGGCAATTTCCGTGCGTCGCTCCCCCTGTCCTACCTGGAACAGTTGAAGCCCGAGCAGCAGGAGTTCTTCCTGCAGTTGCGCGGTTACCAGGCTCCGCTGAGTTCCGAGGAGCTGCTCGAGCAGGGTTTCAACGACCTGATCGCGAACCTCGAGCGGAAGCTGGCGCTGCTGAAAAAGGGCTGATCTCGCCGGGCGGGCCGCCGGCAGGCGGCCGCGGCTCCCATCGTCCGTTCGGGCGACGCCCGGGAGTTGGGCCGGACGGTATACTGCCGTGCCCCTATAACCAATGACGCCAAGGAGCGCCCATGTCCCAGTCCACCTGTTCCCACCTGCTCTCGCCAGGCCGCATCGGCGCGATGGAGTTGCGCAACCGCATCGTGGTGATGGCGATGGGCGTGAACTTCAGCGAGGAAGGCGGCTTCAGCGGTGACCGCGTGGTGTCCTACCACGAGGAGCAGGCGCGCGGCGGCGCCGGCCTGGTCATCTCGGGCGCCTGCGGCGTGATGTACCCGATCGGGCAGGTGCAGCCTTGGCAGATCGGCATCTCGGACGACAAGTTCATCCCGGGCCTCAAGCGCGTGGCCGACGCGGTGCATCGCCACGGCGCGAAGTACGCCGTACAGTTGCACCAGGGCGGGCTGGTGGCCGGCGACGACACCAAGGCCGGGCGCCCGCAGTGGTGCCCCTCGATTCCCGAACCGATGAAGGGCGATTTCACCGACGGCTTCCTGCTGGAGGAGCTGAAAGCCTTCGCCAGCGCCGGCGTCCCCAGCTACAAGGTGCTGACGCACGAGGACATCCGGCTCGTGGTCGAGCACTTCGCGGCCGGCGCGCGGCGCGCTCAGCAGGCCGGCTGCGACGGCGTCGAGATCCACGGCGGGCACGGCTACCTGCTGTCCTCGTTCCTGTCGCCGAAGACCAACAAGCGCACCGACGAGTACGGCGGCAGCACCGAGAACCGCTCGCGTTTCCTGGTCGAGGTAGTGCGCGCGGTGCGCGCGGCGGTGGGCCCCGGATTCGCCGTGTGGGTGAAGCTCGACTCGCAGGAAGTGGGCAAGGAAGGCGGTATCACGCTGGAGCACGCCAAGGTCACGGCGAAGCTGGTCGAGGAAGCCGGCGCCGA
>CAYXJM010000678.1:0-1688 GCA_964465455.1 uncultured Klebsiella sp. | reverse complement strand
TCATGCTCAGGCCGCCAGCGCCCCCGAGCAGCTGCTGCCCTGCCCCGCCGTGCAGCCGTAGCAGTGCTCGCCCGTGGCGATGGGCGCATCGAGCGGCAGGGCCTCGCGCAGATCGCGCAGGTGCAGGCGGCGGTCGCTCGCGACGAGCGGCAGGTCGAGCATCTGGTTGAAGTCGCAGTCGTAGACGAAACCGCGCCAGTCCACGCTGAGCAGGCGCCGGCACATGACGTGTTCGAGGTTCGCCGGCGCGTGGTTGCGCTTCAGCAGCGCGAGATAGCCCTCGAACTGCCCGTGCGCCAGCAGCACGGCGCCGAAGCGCGCGATCGGCAGGTTGGCGAGCGTGAGCAGGCGGTCGAAGCGGACGCCGTGGCGCGCGGCCAGCTCGCGCTTGTAGTCCTGCTCGAGCGCCTGCTGCGGCGGCGGCAGCGAGGGACCGAGCGGGTTGTACACGAGGTTCAGCTCCAGCGCGCCGCCGCCGTAGCCGAGCGCGTTGAGGCGCCGCAGCGCCGCGATCGAGCGCGCGTGCACGCCCTGGCCGCGCTGCGCGTCGACGTTCGATTCGAGGTAGCACGGCAGCGAGGCCGTGATCGCGACGCCGCTACCGGCGAGGAATTCCGCCAGGTCCTCCTGCCCGGGCTCCTCGAGCACCGTGAGGTTGCAGCGGTCGATCACGCGCATGCCGAGCGCGCGGGCGCGGCTCACGAGGTGGCGGAAGTGCGGGTTCAGCTCGGGCGCGCCGCCGGTGAGGTCGAGCGTCGCGATGCGGTGGCGCGCGGCCACGTCGAGCAAGAGATCGACGGTGTCGCGGTCCATCGCCTCGGTGCGCGAAGGCCCCGCGTTCACGTGGCAGTGCGCGCAGCTCTGGTTGCAGCGGTAGCCCAGGTTGGCCTGCAGGGTGTCGACACCGAGCCGGCGGATGGGCGGGAAGTCCGTTTCGAGCAGCAGCGCTCGGGTGTCCTGCATGGTCTGGATCCGCGTGACGATGGTCGGGATTTGCGAAGGACAGCACGATTCCGGCAGGCGCGCAACCGCGCGCATTGCCGCGCCGCGCCGATCTGCCAGACTCCGCGAAGCGAAGCTCATGGAACTGTCCGTCATGCCGATTCCGCGACCGAGCGGCCCCGCCCGATGAACCCGGAAGCGAGCTTCCCCTGCGTCGCGGAGCGCCGCGCCGGCGATCGTATCGAGGTCGCGTGGCCCTCCCGGATCGTCGCCGCGGACGGCCGCGCCTGCGACGCGACCGTCCGCAACATCTCGCGCGGCGGGGTGCAGGTGCAGCTGGCCGCCGCGCATGCCGTCCTGCTGCTGCCGAACACGGCGCGCGAAGCGCCCAGAGCGCCGGTGACGGTTCGCCTGGAATTCCCGCTCCCCGCCGCGCCCGGCGCCCCCGCCGTGGCGATCGACTGCGGCATCGCCTACCTCAGGCGGCTGGCGGCGGACGAGAGCGCGATGGGACTGACCTTTCGCCGGTTTCACGACGGCTGCGAGCACACCCTCGCCAGCTTCCTCGCGCCGTAGCGCCACCGCCGTGTCGCGCCTCGCCCGCGCGACGGTGGCCGGCGCCGCCCGAACTCATTAGAATGCGCCGTCCCGCGCGGTCTCCGTCCGCACGCGTCCCCATAGTTCAATGGATAGAACGGGGTCCTCCTAAGACCCAGATGCAGGTTCGATTCCTGCTGGGGACACCA
>CAYXJM010000677.1:0-1690 GCA_964465455.1 uncultured Klebsiella sp. | reverse complement strand
TGCTTGCGGCGCGCAAGCTTTTCGATCCACTTGTCGTTGGCTTCGTTGCCCGGGAATTCCTTGAGGAACACCTGCTTCGGCATGCGTGCGTAGTTGACGCACAGGTTCATGATCACTTTCTCGTGCTCGCGAACCTGGTTGGCCGTAGTGCGGACACGTTCGGTCAGCGGGTCGAACTGGCGGGGCGACAGCTTGAAGAACTTGAACAGATCCGCCGTCTTCTCGAGCTCCTTTTGCACCTGGGTGCTGTCGCGGGGATGCTTCTTCATCGTGCGAACCGCTTTCGCCAACTGCTTGCGCAGCTCATCGAAGCGTTGCCTTGCCAGTTCAGGGTCCGGTCCGCTCTCCACCTCTTCGGTGTCGGCACCGTCCTCGCTCTCTTCCTCGTCGTCATCGTCCGTTTCGGCCGCGACCTTCTTCGCGCCCGGCTTGCCGGCCGGCTCGGCCGGTGTCGCCGCAGGGACTTCGTCCGCGGGCTCGAGATATCCGGTAAGAATGTCCGACAGCCTGCGCTCTTCGGTCGCTACGAGATCATATTCCTTCAGGACTTGCTCGATCGTTCCGGGGAAATAGGCGATCGCCGCCATCGTTTCCCGGATGCCTTCCTCGATGCGCTTCGCGATCTGGATTTCTCCTTCGCGCGTGAGCAGTTCAACCGTGCCCATCTCGCGCATGTACATGCGCACAGGGTCGGTGGTGCGCCCGGCTTCGGATTCCACCGCCGTCAGGGCGGCTACCGCTTCGTCCGCAATTTCGTCGGCTTGCGTGTCGCCGCTGGTGAGCAGCAGTGATTCGGCGTCGGGGGCTTCCTCGAACACCTGGATCCCGAGGTCGTTGATCATCTGGATGATCTCTTCGACCTGATCCGGATCCGAAATGTCTTCGGGCAGATGGTCGTTCACCTCGGCGTAGGTCAGATAATTCTGTTCCTTTGCCTTGGCGATGAGATCTTTCAGGCGAGACTGCTGGGATGGATCCGACATTCGTGAACCTGCAAGAGTGTCAGGGGGCGACAAGATAGCCGTGCATTATAAGCCAGAACTGGCACCCAACCCTACGAAAAAATACGGCCCGCACCGCCCGCTTGTCCGGCGCCGCCCACGTGGATAGCGTGGGCTCACTTCTTCCGCAGTTTCAGCAACTGCAGGTACTGCTGCTTTTGCTCGGGACTCAAGTCCGTGAACGGAATGCGCTCCAGTTCGCGCAGTTGATCCGTGGCCGACTTGCGCGTCGCCCGTTGTCCCAGGTGTTCCATCACATCGTCGAACTCGCGCTCCGGATTCGCGTCCGGGACGGGGTCTTCCGACGCAAGCCGGGTCAGCAGTTCGCCGCTCTCGGTGCCATACCAGTACCCGAGCACGGCACCCAGGCTCGTGTGCGGCTTCTCTCTCAACTGCTTCGCCAACTGTTGCAGCAGCAGCATTTCCGGATCATCCAGTGTCTGGAACTGCTCGACCTCGGGGATGCGGGTGACGAGCTCCGGGTGCTGCAGCAGCAGCCTGATCGCGTGGCGCGCCGGGCCTTGAACCCGGCCCTGCCGGGTCGCCGGCGCTGGGGGGGACGGGGGGCGGGTGGGCTGCGGAGGCGCATCGAGCGCTGCATCCGTCTCCCGCGGTGTTGCGACAGGCGTTGGCCCGGGCGCTTGCGGCAGGCGGGCGAGCGGCATGCCGACGCGCTCTGCCAGAGCTGC
>CAYXJM010000676.1:0-1691 GCA_964465455.1 uncultured Klebsiella sp. | reverse complement strand
TGCTGAACAAGGGGCCCTACATCGTCGAGACCACGCGCTTTCTCGGCGACATCCTCGCGCGCATGCAGGCGCACCAGGCCAAGCGCCGCCCGGCGCTGCGCAGTCTCGCGGTATCACGCAACTTCTGACCGCCGGAGCGGGCCGGCGGCGCGCGGCGCCTCCCCGTGGCGCTGCCGGGACCGTTTCCTGCCGCGTCCGCTGCCTCGCCGAAGCTTGCCGCAGTTCGCGTTTCCGGGGTCCCGCCCCTGCCGGAACCGTGAATCCTGGGCTACGCTTTGGCGACGTTCACCGGGAATGCACCAGCCCGACCTTGCCGATGCGCCGCTTCACCACCCCGACCGCCGCCACGCTGCGACACGCGCTGCCGCCGCTGCTGGCCGTGCTGCTGGCGCTGCCCGGCGCCGCGGTCCAGGCCTCGGGGAAGCAGAACAGCTTCGGCAACGCCGCCGACACGGCGCCGCGCTACCGCGTCTACACCTACCGCCAGAAGAACGGCGTGGTGGCCTTCAGCGACAAGGTCCCGGCGCGCCAGTCCTACAGCGTGATGGAATTCTCCTGCTTCGCCTGCAACCCGCGCTCGACGATCAACTGGAACGCGACGCGCCTCTTCACCGAGGAGTACGCCACGCCGATCGACCTGGCGGCGAAGGCGAACGGCGTCGATCCGGCGCTGGTGCGCGCGGTGATCCACGCCGAGTCCGGCTTCAACCCCAACGCGCGCTCGCGCAAGGGCGCCATGGGCCTGATGCAGCTGATGCCGGGCACCGCGAGCGACATGGGCGTCAGCGACCCGCTGGCGCCGCAGCAGAACATCCAGGGCGGCGTGCGGTACCTGGCGATGCTGCTCGCGCAGTACAAGGGCGACGTCACGCTGGCGACGGCGGCGTACAACGCCGGCCCCGGCGCGGTCGACAAGTACCGCGGCGTGCCGCCCTTCGAGGAGACGCAGACCTACGTCCGGCGCGTGAAGCTGCTGCACGAGCGCTACCGCGGGCAGAGCTGAGCCCCGGCTCGGCGTGGGTCCGGCGTAGGTCCGGCGTAGGTCCGGCTTCAGCCGGACAATCGTCCGAATGAATTCGGACCTACGGTGGGCCGCCGTCCGAATGAATTCGGACCTACGGGCGGCGCCGCGCCAGCGCCTTGCGCACCTCCTCGGCCCCCAGCATCAGCAGCGCGCAGGGCAGCATCGGCAGCCATACGCCGGCTTCCAGCGGCGCCGTGCCGAACACCCAGTTGCCCGCCGGCGTGTAGACGATCGCGAGAATCACCGCCACTTCCGCCGCGATGCCGGCCCAGACCAGGCGATTGGGCGCGAAGCGGGTCGCAAGCACGGACTTGAGCGGGTGGCGGCACAGGAACAGGTTCATCACCTGCATCGCCACGATCGTCGCGAGGCAGGCCGTGGTGGCCTGCAGGTAGAGCGGGTCAGTCTTCGCGAGCGCCTCGCCGTAGCGCCACCCGCCGCCGTCGAGCACCAGCCAGAACACCGCCATCGACGCGGCGGCCTCCAGCACGCCGAGGAACAGGTAGGCCCGCGCGATCACCCCCCACGACAGCAGCCGCTCGCCGCGCCGGCGCGGCGGCTGCCGCATCACGGCCGGGTCGGGCTTCTCCGCGCCCAGCGCCAGCGCCGGCAGCATGTCGGTGCCGAGATCCACCGCGAGGATCTGCATGATCGTGAGCGGCAGCGG
>CAYXJM010000675.1:0-1692 GCA_964465455.1 uncultured Klebsiella sp. | reverse complement strand
CCTTGCCTTCGACAGCATCGCCCTCGAGGGCGAGCGTGCCGCGGAGTTCTACGTCGAGCTGCCGATCAACATCAACGTCAAGGGCGGCTATCACGATCTCGGCGGCTTCGCCAGCGGCGTGGCGGGGCTGCCGCGGATCGTGACGCTGCACGACTTCGCGATCACTCCCGGGGGCAACTCCGGCGAGCTGAGCATGCGGATACAGGCCAAAACGTACCGATACAAGGGCGAACAATGATGGGCGCCAAGAGAACAGCAAGCCTCGTTTTGTGTGCCGCGCTGCTCGGCGGCTGCGGCGGCGACTTCGCGGACCTGGACGCGTACATGGCCGAGGTCAAGGCGCGGCCGGTCGGCGCGATCGAACCGATCCCGACCTTCAAGCCGTACCAGTCGTTCACCTATTCCGCGCAGTCGCTGCGCGCTCCGTTCGATATCCCGCTGAGCGCCAAGGAAGCGGCCGTGCAGGTGGGCAAGACGGTCAAGCCCGACCTGCTGCGCGCGCGCGAGTTCCTCGAGCGCTTCAACATCGAAGGGCTGCAGATGGTGGGCACGCTGACCCAGAAGGGGACGCTGTGGAGCCTGATCAAGGACGAGGAAGGCGGCGTGCACCGGGTCCGGGTGGGCAACTACCTCGGCAAGAATCACGGCAAGATCGTCGCGGCCACCGAGACGGACATCTCCGTCGTGGAGATCGTGCCCAACGGTGTCGGCGGGTGGATCGAGCGCCCCCGGACGATCAAGCTGACAGAACAGTAGAGCGCGGAGACAGTATGGACAGCGTAACCAAGAAATCGCGTCACCTTTCCGATTCGGCCCGCAGGGCGTGGCGTTCGGCCCTGGCGGCGGTGCTCGCCGTGCTGCTGCCGGCGCTCTCGGCGTTCGCCACTCCCGTCACGATGACGGACATCGGCTTCAACGCGCTGCCCGGGGGCAAGTTCGAGATCCGCATGAAGTTCGACGGCGCGCCGCCCTCGCCGCACTCCTACACCATCGACAAGCCGGCGCGGATCGCGCTGGACCTGCCGGGCGTCGCCAGCGCGCTGGCGCAGAAGAAGCACACGCTCGCCTTCGACAACGCGCAGAGCGTGGTGGTCGTGGAGTCGGGCGGACGCACGCGCGTGATCGTGAACCTGGTCGAGGTCGCGCCCTACCAGGCCAGCGTCGAGGGCAACGAGCTCGTCGTGAGCGTCGGTTCGGGCGCCACCGGGCAGTACCTCACGGAAGGCGGCGGCAGCGTCGGCACGACCCTGGGCACGGCGGCCGCGCACGCCGGCGTGCACTCGGGCATCAAGGACTTCAACTTCCGCCGCGGCGCCAACGGCGAGGGCCGCGTCGAGCTGCAGCTGGCCGACCCGCACGCCGACGTCGACGTGCGCCTCGAGGGCAACATGATCAAGGTGGCCTTCTTCGACACCACCGTGCCCGCCGAGCTGCAGCGCCGCTACGACGTGGTCGACTTCGCGACCCCGGTGGAGATGGTCGACGTGAGCCAGGCCGGTTCGCAGGCGAGCGTCGGCATCAAGGTCACCGGCGAATACGACTACCTCGCCTACCAGGCCGACACCACCTACGTGGTCGCCGTGAAGCCGCTGACGCGCCAGGAGGCCGAGGCGAAGAAGAAGGAGTTCGAGTTCACGGGCGAGAAGCTGTCGCTGAACTTCCAGGACATCGAGGTGCGCGCGGTACTGCAGC
>CAYXJM010000674.1:0-1692 GCA_964465455.1 uncultured Klebsiella sp. | reverse complement strand
AGATGGTGCTCTGCGCCCAGGCCGGCGTGAAGTACTACGAGCTGCCGGTCGCCTATGACGCCATCACGGTGGTCGTCAGCAAGGACAACACCTTCGTCGATCACCTGACCGTCGACGAACTGAAGAAGATGTGGGAACCGGGTGCCGCGCGCAAGGTCACCAGCTGGAAGCAGGTCCGCGACAGCTTCCCCGACGTGCCGCTGAAGCTCGCCGGCCCCGGCGCCGATTCGGGCACCTTCGACTACTTTACCGAGGCGGTCGTCGGCACCGCCAAATCCTCGCGCGGCGACTACCAGGCGAGCGAGGACGACAACGTGATCGTGCAGTTCGTCTCGCGCGACAAGGGCGCGCTCGGCTACTTCGGCCTGGCGTACTACGAGGAGAACCAGGACAAGCTGCGCGCGGTCCCGATCGTGGGCAAGGGCGGCTCGGCCGGCGTGCTGCCGTCGATCGCGACGGTCAACGACGGCAGCTACAACCCGCTGTCGCGCCCGATCTTCATCTACGTGAAGGAGAAGTCGGTCAGCCGTCCGGAAGTGCGCCAGTTCGTCGAGTTCTACATGCAGCAGGGCGGCCCGCTGGCGCGTGAAGTCGGCTACGTGGACCTGCCGAAGGCGGCCTACGAGCAGGCGCTGCAGAACTTCAACGGCGGCAAGCTCGGCACCGGCTTCGGCGGCACGCCCGAGGTCGGCCTGAAGGTCGAGGAACTGCTGGAGCGCGAAGGCAAGCTCTGAAAGAAAACCCCTGTGGTGTTGGGGCGGTACGTGGCCACGGCCACCGCCGCCCCTTTTTTCGATTCCACTGTGAAACCCTGCGGGACAACGCCATGTCGCTACAGAATGCCGCGGTGAGCCCTGCTGCGACAGGGACCGGCAACCGCTTCGCGCACGACCGGCTGCGCCACGTCGGCGAGCTGGTGATCGAGGGCATGCTGTTCCTCGCCGCCTTCAGCGCGGTCGCGGTGACTGTCGCGATCGTCGCGATCCTGGTCTACGAGTCCGCGGCCTTCTTCGCGCACGTGCCGCTCGTCGAATTCCTCACCGACACGCAGTGGACCATCATGTTCAGCGAGAAGCACTACGGCGTGCTGCCGTTGCTCGCGGGCACGCTGGTCACCACGACGGTCGGCCTGCTGCTCGCGGTGCCGGTGGGCACCGTGACCGCGATCTACCTCAGCGAGTTCGCCGCGCCGCGCACGCGCGAGGTCGTGAAGCCGGTGCTCGAGCTGCTGGCCGGCATCCCCACCGTTGTTTACGGTTACTTCGCGCTGGTGATGGTCACGCCGGCGCTGCAGTACTTCATGCCGGATCTGCCCGGCTTCAACATGCTCGGGCCCGGTCTCGTGATCGGCATCATGATCATTCCCTACGTGAGCTCGGTGGCCGAGGACGCGATGCGCGCGGTGCCGGCGGCCATGCGCGAGGGTTCCTACGCGATGGGCGCGACGCGCCTGCAGACGGCGCTGCGCGTGGTGGTGCCGGCGGCGACCTCCGGCATCGTCGCGGCCTACATCCTCGGCATCTCGCGCGCGATCGGCGAGACCATGGTGGTGGCGGTGGCGGCGGGCCAGCAGCCCAACTTCACCTGGGACCCGCGCGAGCCGGGCGCCACGATCACCGCGTTCATCGTGCAGGTCGCCCTCGGCGACCTGCCGCACGGCAGCATCGAGTACCAGAGCATCTTCGCCGTCGG
>CAYXJM010000673.1:0-1692 GCA_964465455.1 uncultured Klebsiella sp. | reverse complement strand
CGCGTGCGCGCCTGATACTCCTCGAACACCGGGCGCACGAGATCGACCACCTCGTCGACGCGCCTTCCATCGTCACCCTGCTCGGCCAGTTCCTCGATCCACTCCAGCGCGATGCGGATCGCGCGAACCAGGTCGTCGACCGGCGCATCGGAATAGTCGTCCATACCTTCAGCCTCCATGATGAACCGCGCGGACGAACCCGCCGGTCACGCCACGGCTTTCAGTGGCGCATGTCTATCTCCGGTGAAGCACGCTGCGTCGTGATAGCCGACTCCCAGCAGATGGGGCAGCCCGTCGAATCCGGCTTCGGCCGGGATGCGTACGTCGCGCACGATGTCGTAGCGGTATCCCAGCACCGAGAACAGGCGCTTGTAGAGCCTGGCGCGGTTGATGTCGGTGACCACCAGGCTGTACGTGAACCCGAGCGTGCGCGACGCGTCGATCATCGCGTTGCAGTACTGGCGCAGCACCCGGGTGGTGCGGTATTCGGGATCAAGGGCCAGGCGGCCCCATTGGCAGAACGCGGTTTGCGCCAGGCGCAGTCCGGGCAGAGCGGCGACCAGGTCGAAACCTTCCTCCTGCAGCGGCACCGGATGCAGTGATCCGGGGTGGTGCCCGGTGATGCGCGTGCCGCCGATGCAACGCTTCCCGTCCCGCGCGATGAGGATCTGGCTGCGCCGGTCGCGCGCATCCTCGGAGCCATCGAAGTCCGCGATCCCCAGTTCGCGCCGAAAGCACGTCTCGCGTATCCGGTAGTACTGCTCCAGCAGGGCCGGATCCTTCGTGAGTTCGTACTTCAACGTCATCGGGTCGATCTCGCACCGCGGAGCGTGGCCGTGCTCCGGGAGTTGCCAAAAAAAGCGCCACACGCCAATGTCGTGGCCGCGCGGCGCTCAACCTGGACCTGCAGGGGTGGGTCTGCAAGAGGCAAAGCGAACCGCGGGCCAACTCCGGATTTCTTTTATTTTTCAACGACGTGATTGCGACACGCGGCAGAGCGGGCTGGGCGCACGGCGCGGTGGGAGGCGAAAATGTCGCCGATCAGAGACAGATATCGCCGCGCGGGAACATCGCGTGCAATTTCAATGACTTGCGTGTCGCAAATCAGCGACGCCCGGGCATCGCCCAGGCCGCATGGACTGCGACGGTGCGCGCCATCCTTGTCGCCGGACCGCGACAGGTTCAGTCCTCGGTCTTGAAGCGTTCCGGGCGCAGTTCGTGGCGCTGCAGCAGCTTGTAGAGGTCGGTGCGGTTGCGCTGCGCGATGCGCGCGGCCTGCGCGACATTGCCACCGGCCATGCGCAGCACCTTCACGAGGTAGTCGCGCTCGAACTGGTGTCGCGCCTCGTTGAAACTGGGCAGATAGCCCGCCTCCTCGGCCAGTGCCTCGCGGATCTGCGCGGCGCTGATCACCGGCGAGCGCGTCAGGGCCAGCGTCTGGTGCACGACGTTCTCGAGTTGGCGCACGTTGCCCGGCCACGCGGCCCCGGCGAGCACCTCGAGCGCCTCGGGGCTCAGGGTGCGCGGCCGCTGCCCCGTTTCCTCGGCAAAGCGCCGCAGGAAGTGACTGGCCAGCAACGCAATGTCCTCGGGGCGCTCGCGCAGGTCCGGGACGCGCAGGTTCACCACGTTCAGGCGATAGTAGAGATCCTGGCGGAAGCTGCCCTCCTTCATCGCCTGTTCGAGGTCACG
>CAYXJM010000672.1:0-1692 GCA_964465455.1 uncultured Klebsiella sp. | reverse complement strand
ATCCTGCTCGCCGACTCGGCGACCATGCAGGAGCGCGACGCCGAGCGGGACAACCGCAAGCGGCAGAAAGCCGGCACCCGCGGAACCGTCGAACCGCTCTACACCCTCGAGGATGCGCTCGACCTGCTGCAGCAGGTGCGCACGGTCCGCTACGGCCAGCCGGTCGAGGTGTTGCCCGGCGTCGAGCTCAAGTTCCGCGACGCCGGCCACATCCTCGGCTCGGCGAGCGTCTGGCTCACGTTGCGCGAGGGCGACCTCGTGCGCCGCGTGACGTTCAGCGGCGACGTCGGCCAGTACGACACGCCCATCCTGCGCGATCCAGAGCCGGGGCCGGCGTCCGACCTCGTGCTCATGGAGAGCACCTACGGCGACCGCTTGCACCGCGACCGGGCGGCCACCCTCGAGGAGTTCGGCTCGATCCTGCGCGATGCGAAGCGCGACGGCGGCAACGTGCTGATCCCGGCGTTCGCGGTCGGCCGCACGCAGGAGATCCTCTACGAGCTCGCGACGCATTATGCCGAGTGGGAACTCGACGACTGGCGCGTGTACCTCGACAGCCCGATGGCCATCGAGGCCACCGCCGTGTACTGGAAGCACGCCGAACTGTTCGACCAGGAGGCGCAGGAGTGGGTTGCCCGTGAGCGTGCGCTGCCGGCACTGCCGAACCTGACGCTCTGCCGTACCGCCGACGAATCGATGGCCATCAACCGGCTCGCGCGCGGCGCGATCGTGATCGCCGGCAGCGGCATGTGCACCGGCGGGCGCATCGTCCACCACCTCAAGCACAACCTCGCCCGGCCCGAGTGCGACGTGGTGTTCAGCGGCTTCCAGGCCCAGGGGACGCTCGGCCGTGCGATCGTCGACGGCCGCGACTACGTGCGCATCCACGGTTCGCCCGTGAAGGTGGCGGCGCGTGTGCACACGCTCGGCGGCTTCTCGGCCCACGGCGACCAGCACGATCTCATGCGCTGGTACGGCGCGATTCCGGGCCGTCCGCCGGTGTGGCTCGTGCACGGCGAACCAGCGGCCGCGGCAGCCCTGCGCGACGCGTTGCGCCGCGACGGCACGCGGGCCGAGGTCGCGGCTCCCGGGGTCACGCTCGATCTCGGGGCCGCAGCGTGAAGCGCGCCCTCGCGCGCGCGATCAACGCGCAACCGCACGAGCTCGGCGGGGCGCTCGCGGCCTTCGCCACGGCGTTCGCCATGTTCTCGGCCTACGCCATCCTGCGCCCGATCCGCGAGACGATGGGCATCACCTCGGGCGTGCAGACGCTGCCTGCGCTCTTCTGGGGCACGTTCACCGGCATGCTGC
The DNA here is from genome assembly GCA_964465455.1 of uncultured Klebsiella sp. GTDB lineage: Bacteria > Pseudomonadota > Gammaproteobacteria > Pseudomonadales > UBA5518 > UBA5518. The sequence continues at coordinate 381 of CAYXJM010000672.1, read as the reverse complement.
TGGTGCAGCCCGTCTACGGCTGGCTCACGTCGCGGTTCCGCCGCTCGGCGTTCCTGCCGTGGGTGTACCTGTTCTTCGTGTGCAACATCCTCGGCTTCCACGCCTGGTTCAACGCGCAGGACGACCACACCTGGATCGCGCGCGCGTACTTCATCTGGGTCAGCATCTTCGTGCTGTTCGTGGTCGCGGTGTTCTGGAGCCTGATGGCCGACGTGTTCAGCCGCGAGCAGGCGGGCCGGCTGTTCGGATTCGTCGCCGCGGGCCTGAGTACCGGCGGATTGTTCGGGCCCTTCCTCGCCGCGCGCCTCGCCGAGCCGATCGGCACGATCAACCTGCTGCTGGTGTCCGCGGCGCTGCTCGCGGTGTCGCTGGGCTGCCTGC
>CAYXJM010000671.1:0-1694 GCA_964465455.1 uncultured Klebsiella sp. | reverse complement strand
CGTGTATCATGGCCGCGCAGGCCACCAGCCCATGACAACCACAACTGCACAGGTGAACCATGAACGACGACACCCTCGCCATCCGCGCCCACAAGATGTCCGTCGCCAATGCCCAGGCCGGCAACAAGGAACAGTGGCTGGCCCTGTTCGACGACGACGCGCTCGTGCAGGACCCGGTCGGTCCGTCGCAGCACGACCCCAGGGGCGAGGGCTTCCGCGGCAAGGCGCGCATCGCCGAGTTCTGGGACGTGATGATCGGCACCGGCAACCTCACCATCGTGTCCCATCGCCGCATCCCGTGCGGGGAGTACGTGGTCGCCTGCGACATCACCGCGGCGAACACCATCGGCACGCTGAAGACCGCGATCGAGATGATCGCGATCTACGAGGTCAATGCCGCCGGCAAGCTCGTCTCGCTGAAGGCCTACTGGGACACCGACAAGGTGGCAGAGCAACTGGCGGCGCAGGGCGTGACGCTCTAGCGCCGGCGCGCGCACCTCAGCGGAGCAGTTCGCGCTCCGCGCGATCGAGGTCCTCCGGCGCGCCGAACAATACCAGGATGTCCTCCGCGGCCAGCACGGTATCCGCGCCGGGGTTCAGCCGGCGCACGCCTTCGCGCACCAGCGCGGTGACGACGACGCCGTCGTCGATAACGGCACCCAGCGGCTGTCCCGCCCGGGCCGACTCCGAGGGCAGCGCCACCGTGCGCAGGCGATCCTGCCGCTCCACCATCTCGCCGAACAGCTGGCTGTGGCCGGCGAAGGACTCGCGCAGCAGCCGGTAGCGGGTCTCGCGCTGCTCGCGGATCTTCTGCACGACGCGCACCAGCGGCACGTCCAGCAGCAGCAAGGCCGTGGACGCAACCATCATGCTGGCCTCCAGCGTCTCCGGGATCACCTCGGTGGCGCCGGCCGCGCGGAGCTCCTCGACGTGCGTCTCGTCGGCAGTGCGCACCATCACCGGCAGCCCCGGGCGCTCGCGGCGCACGTGGTGCAGGATGCGCCGCGCCGCGGCGATGTCGTTGTGGCCGATCACCACCAACCGTGCGCGCGCCAGGCCGAGCGCGTCGAGCACGACGCCGTCGCTGGCGTCGCCGTAGAACACCGGCTCGCCCGCGAGGTGCGCCTGCCGCACGCGATCGTTGTCGAGGTCCAGCGCCACGTACGGGATGCCTTCCGCCTCGAGGAAGTTGCCGACGCTCTGTCCCATGCGACCGTAGCCGCAGATGACGACGTGACCCTCGAGGCTGCCGGTCTGCACCGCGCTCGAGCCGGGCACGGCCGCCTTCACGTCCTTCGGCGCGGCGCGTGCGAGCAGGCTCGCGATCGCGTGGTTGTAGCGGATCAGGAAGGGCGCGACCACGATCGACAGCAGCACCGAGTACAGCACGATCTGCCCCGTGCCACTGTCGATGGCGCCATCGCCGAGCGATATCGATAGCACCGCGAAACCGAACTCGCCTCCCACGGCCAGCAGCAACGCCGTGCGCCACGCGGTGAGCGGATCGACGCCGGCGGAGCGCACCACCGCCGCGACCAGCAGGATCTTGCTGAGCAGCAGCACGGCGGTGCCGATCAGCACCCAGTACCAGATTCCCGGCAGCACCATCGGGTCGATCAGCATGCCGACGCCGACGAAAAAGAGCCCGAGCAGCACGTCGCGGAACGGACGTATCGTGGCCTCGACCTGGTGCC
>CAYXJM010000670.1:0-1697 GCA_964465455.1 uncultured Klebsiella sp. | reverse complement strand
ACCTGCCCGGCGTTCTTCGGACCAGCTGAAGTTTGAGAAGATGGCCTCCTTGAGCGCAAGGACGCGACAGAAAGAAGGGGCGATTCAGCGAGGAGCAGATGGGCGGGATGCTGCTCGAGACAGACCACCCGACTCCGGCCCAGACCTCCCGACTCCGGCTCCGACCACCCGACTCCGACTAAGAAAATCGGCCAAAAAGCGTCCCCAGTCGGGATGGGCACATCTCGAGCCATACAACACAACACTATGAATTAGAGGTATCAAATATCACAAACGTCGATAATGGCTCACTCTGTTGTAAATATTTTCGACACAACATCGGAGATGGTTTCCGTGTCCGCAATTGCAGCTGATTTTTCCGGATATTGCACTTGTCTGATTCCTGCACGTGCAGGCTACGGCGTGCCGATGTGCCCGCTGACTCCGGGTCTATGAGTTTTGCCGCTGAGCCATCGGGGATCACCGTTGCGCCACAACCTTGAACCGGTTCGCAGTCTCCTTGGTCCGACGTCAGCTATGTTTCCATTGCGGATTTCATCTGCGCACGTGGACGGATGGTGATCGGAACTGGTTGTCGAGTCGGATGGCAAGGGAAGTAGATTATGGAAGCGCTATTGCTCATCAGTAATTTGATCAAGCTTTATGAGGCTGAGCGGTTGCTCGAGGCGGAGGCGTTGGAACGGGCTTTGATTGCTGAACTCTCGAAGTCGACGAAACCCGAGAATTGCGTTGCCGTTTCGCTGATGCGTGAGCCGCAGGAATCAGCGCGTGCCAAGGTGGAGGCGCTTAATCGCGCAACGCAGTATCTTGAGTCTGCCTACGAGATTCGGAAGATACGTACGAAAAGCCGAGAGAAGGCAGTGCGACGAGCCTAGCGCCAATCCCTCGACCGACGTCGGGTTTCCCCGTAAGGTCCGCCAGGTAAATCGGCGGACACGGTGGCGAACTGCATTCGAACGCACCAACCGCATGCTCGCCTCATCGGAACCCGGAGGCCAATGCCGTGGCCACTATTGCTAAATCCACTGCTACCCCGCTTCGCCTGCTCGCGATCGCAGCGCTGATGGCGATTTTGTCCCCCATCGCCCAAGCTGCAGACTGGCCGAGCTTCAAGGCGAGCAACTCGAGCTTCGAGCGCACCATCTCCGGCATGGACGGGATGCCCAACAAGGTCTCCCGCACCAAGTGCACCGACCCTGCCAGCGATCAAGAGTCACAGCGGGCGATGCTCGAAAAGTCCGGTTGCAAGCTCACACCGCTCACGCAGAGCGGCAGCACCTATCGCTACTCGGCAAGCTGCACGATGGCAGGTATGACGACGACATCCGATTCCGTGCTCGAGGTGCTGAGTGACGAGTCTTACACGATCACGGTGGACTCAACCGTGGACGGCGACAAGACTCACGAGGTGCTGCAAGCGCACCGGCTTGGAGATTGCCCGAGGTAGCGAACTGGGGGATTCTGTGCATCTGGCTTTGTCGTCATCGGTGGTTTGGGCTTGCGACCCCGCGACTCCCGGTGCGAGCGTCCGACTCTTGGTCAGACCACCCGACTCCGCGACTATGAAAGCCACCCTGACGGGTGCCCCAATCGGCAGGTATGGGCTCCACAGTCGGACGCTCTCCATAGCCGTAGCCAGGCTGATACACCGTCCGGGGTTTCGTAACGGTCGGGGAAATTGTGGCGCCAGGCCAGCC
>CAYXJM010000669.1:0-1697 GCA_964465455.1 uncultured Klebsiella sp. | reverse complement strand
CCGCCGCGCGGGCACCGGCTTGTGGCACGGCCCGATCTCTCCTAGCATTCGCGCCCGGGCGATCGGCAGCGGGCGCATCGCAACAACGGGTACACGCCATGAACAACGGCTCTTCCTCCGGCGGCTTCACGCCACCGCCACGGCCCGACTGGGTGCAGCGCATCATCGACGAAGGCAGCCACATGGACATCCGCAGCCTCGTGCCGCTCGAGGCCGAGGAGCTGATGGCCACGGCGCGCCGCAACACGGGCTTCAGCGATTTCGGCGGCGGCAAGTGGGAGGAAGGGTTCCGCGTCTTCCTGCGGTCGATCGAGCAGGACGCAGAGCTGCACCTGCTGGGCCGGCTCATGACGCGCTCGGACATCCTGATCTGGCTCGAGGCGCGCCTCGGCATCGAGGCGGCCTACGCGGCGCACCCCGAGATCGACGACGAGTTCGTCGACAGGCCGGTGATCGTGACCGGGCTGCCGCGCTCGGGCACATCGATCACCTTCGAGCTGCTGGCACAGGATCCGCAGTTCGGCTCGCCGCGCCAATGGGAGATCATGTTCCCCTACCCGCCCCCCGAGCGCGCGAGCTACCTGAGCGACCCGCGGATCGCGCGCTGCGAACACCTCGTGACGCAGTGGAACCGCGTGGTGCCCACCTACGCCGCGATGCACGAGATGGGCGCCAATATCCCGAACGAGTGCATCGTCGCGATGAGCTGCACGTTCATGAGCGAGAACCTGCCCGGGCAGTACCAGATTCCGTCCTACAACGACTGGTTCTTCCGCCAGGAGCTCGACGAGCCCTACGCCTACTACAAGCGCATGCTGAAGCTGCTGCAGTGGCGCAACCCGCGGCGCCACTGGCTGCTGAAATCGCCCTCCCACCTCGGTGTGCTGCCGGTGCTGTTCCGCACCTTCCCGGACGCGCGCGTCGTGATCACGCACCGCGACCCGGTGGTGGCGCAGGCCTCGGTCACCAACCTGCTGGGCACGCTGTACTGGATGCGCTCGGGCAAGGCCTTCGATGCCGGCGCCTTCGAGAGCCTGATGACGCCCGAGAGCGGCGCGGCGCGCCTGAACGCCGTCATCGACCAGATCGAGTCGGGCGCGGTGCCGCGCGCGCAGATCCACAATTTCCGCTACGTCGACATGGTCCGCGATCCGCTCGCCGCGCTGCGCGACCTCTACGGCGAGGTCGGGCTGGAGCTTTCCGACGCCGCGCTGGCGCGCATGCGCGACTACCTCGCGCACAAGCCGCAGGGCAAGTTCGGCCGGCACCGCTACAGCATCGGCGAACAGGAGGAGAACGCCCGCAAGCGCGCGTTCTTCCGCCGCTACCAGGACTACTTCGACTGCCCCGACGAAACCTGAGACCAGGAGAGCGACACCGATGTTCAAGTCCATCGCACTGCTGAAATGCAAGGACGGACTCTCGCGTGAGGAGTTCATCGCGTACTACGAGAACAACCACGTGCCGCTGATCCGCCGCCTGCTGCCCGGCATCCGCGGCTATCGGCGCAACTTCATCGAACCGGAAGGTGCCTTCTTCAGCGCGGGAGCGGCGGCGCGCGACTTCGACGTGATCACCGAACTGTGGTTCGCGGATCGCGCCGCCTACGATGCCGCGATGGCGCACCACGAACGCCCTGAGGTCGCCGGCGCGATCGCGGCGGACGAGGAGAACTTCCTCGACCGCTCGAAGACGCG
>CAYXJM010000668.1:0-1701 GCA_964465455.1 uncultured Klebsiella sp. | reverse complement strand
TTCAGGCCCGGCACGCTGCGCACGTCGAAGAAGATGTCGAGCGCGTCGCTCACCAGCTCGCGCTTGATACCCGGGTAGTGCACGTCGACGATGCGCATCATCGTCTCGCGGTCGGGGAAGCTGATGAAGTGGAAGAAGCAGCGGCGCAGGAATGCGTCCGGCAGCTCCTTCTCGTTGTTGCTGGTGATCACCACGATCGGGCGCTGGCGCGCGCGCACGGTCTGACCGGTCTCGTAGACGTGGAACTCCATGCGGTCCAGCTCGAGCAGCAGGTCGTTCGGGAACTCGATGTCCGCCTTGTCGATCTCGTCGATCAGCAGCACCGCCTGTTCGGGCGCGTCGAATGCCTCCCACAGCTTGCCCTTGCGGATGTAGTTCGCGATGTCGTGCACCTTCGCGTCGCCGAGCTGCGAGTCGCGCAGCCGCGAGACGGCGTCGTACTCGTAGAGGCCCTGCTGCGCCTTGGTGGTCGACTTGATGTGCCACTGGATCAGCGGCTTGCCGAGAGCAAGGGCGACTTCCTCGGCGAGCAGCGTCTTGCCCGTTCCCGGTTCGCCCTTGATCAGAAGCGGTCGCTGCAGCGTCACAGCGGCATTGACCGCCATCTGCAGATCCGCCGTCGCGACGTAACGTTCGGTACCCTTGAAACCCATTCGATCCGACTCCGCATCAGTTGCTTCGCGCGCTCGCCGGCACGCCCGTCCCGCCCGGCAGTCTAAACGAAAACGGGCCCGCGACGGACTGTCCAAAGCGCTCACCGCGCGCCGCGATTGCGCTCGCGCGAGGGGAAAATTCCGCGCCGCGGCGCCGAACGCGCGACGAGTTGCGCGAGAGCGCAGGCGCGTGGACTTGCCGCTGCGGCGGTAGTAGCCTTGAGCGCCGCGGTCGCAGGGCCGCGGCAGCACATTCCGAGCAGAGGACCGCCGCGATGAACATCTTTCCCGACAACAGCTATTCCATCGGCAACACGCCGCTCGTGCGTCTCAACCGCGTCGCCGAGGGCAAGGTCTACGCGAAGCTCGAGAGCCGCAACCCGGCCTTTTCCGTCAAGTGCCGCATCGGCGCGAGCATGATCTGGGCCGCCGAGGAAGACGGCAGCCTGAAGCCCGGCATCGAGCTCGTCGAACCCACCAGCGGCAACACCGGCATCGCGCTCGCCTTCGTCGCGGCGGCGCGCGGCTATCGCCTGACCCTGACGATGCCGCACACGATGAGCCTCGAGCGGCGCCAGATCATGGCGGCGCTGGGCGCCAACCTCGTGCTCACCGACGGCGCGCTGGGCATGAAGGGCGCCATCGCGAAGGCGGAGGAGATCGTGGCCTCCGACCCGGCGCGCCACCTGATGCTGCAGCAGTTCCGCAACCCCGCGAACCCCGCGATCCACGAACGCACCACCGGCCCCGAGATCTGGCGCGACACCGAGGGCAACATCGACGTATTCGTGGCCGGGGTCGGCACCGGCGGCACGATCACGGGGGTGTCGCGCTATATCAAGAAGACGATGGGCAAGGCGATAACCGCCGTGGCAGTGGAGCCCGCCTCGTCGACGATGATCACCAACACGCTCGCCGGCAAGGAGCCCACGCACGCGCCGCACAAGATCCAGGGCATCGGCGCCGGCTTCGTGCCGGAGAACCTCGACCTGTCGCTGATCGACCAGGTGGAGCAGGTGAGCGACGCGGAGGCCATGGAGTACGCGCA
>CAYXJM010000667.1:0-1715 GCA_964465455.1 uncultured Klebsiella sp. | reverse complement strand
GCAGGTACTCGACGACCGCGTCGAGCATGGCCTGCACGCCCTTGTTCTTGAACGCCGAGCCGCCCAGCATCGGCACGATCTCGCTCTTCAGGGTGCGCTCGCGCAGGCCCCACTTGATCTCCTGCTCGGTGAGCTCGACGCCCTCGAGGTACTTCTCCATCAGCTCGTCGGACGCTTCCGCCGCGGCGGCAACCACGCCGTCGCGCAGCTCGTCGCAGACGGCGGCGTACTCGGCCGGAATCGGGCCGTACTCGAAGGTCGTGCCCTGGTCGTCCTCGTTCCAGATGATCGCCTTCATCTTGACCAGGTCGATCACGCCCTGGAACTTGTCCTCGGCGCCGACCATCATCTGGATCGGCACCGCGACGGCGCCCAGGCGGTCCTTGACCTGCCTGACTACGCGCAGGAAGTCGGCGCCGTTGCGGTCCATCTTGTTGACGAAGATGATGCGCGGCACCTCGTACTTGTTGGCCTGGCGCCACACGGTCTCGGTCTGGGGCTGGACGCCGGCGCAACCGCACAGCACCACCACCGCGCCGTCGAGCACGCGCAGCGACCGCTCCACCTCGATCGTGAAGTCGACGTGCCCGGGGGTGTCGATCACGTTGAGGCGGTGCTCGTCGAACTGGCGGTCCATGCCGCTCCAGAAGCAGGTGGTCGCGGCCGAGGTGATCGTGATCCCGCGCTCCTGCTCCTGCGCCATCCAGTCCATGGTGGCGGCGCCGTCGTGCACCTCGCCGATCTTGTGCGAGACGCCGGTGTAGAACAGCACGCGCTCGGACGTGGTGGTCTTGCCGGCGTCGATGTGCGCCACGATGCCGATGTTCCGGTAACGCTTGATGGGTGTCTTGCGAGCCACGTCGATTCCTCGATATCCAGTTGCCGCCGACCTGCGTCAGAAGCGGTAATGCGAAAATGCTTTGTTGGCTTCAGCCATGCGATGCACGTCTTCACGCTTCTTCACGGCCGCGCCGCGACCCTGGCAGGCGTCGATCAGCTCGCCCGCGAGGCGTTGCGGCATGGACTTCTCGCCGCGCTTGCGCGAGTAGTCCACCAGCCAGCGCATGGCCAGTGCCTGCTGGCGCGAGGCGCGGACCTCGACCGGCACCTGGTAGGTGGCGCCGCCGACGCGACGGGACTTCACCTCGACCATCGGGGCGACGTTGGCGAGCGCTTCCTCGAACACGTCGACCGGATCGCGCTTCATGCGCTCCTCGATCAGGTCGAGGGCGCCGTACACGATGCGCTCGGCCAGCGACTTCTTGCCGCCGACCATCACGTGGTTCATGAACTTGGCGAGCGTGACATTGCCGAATTTCGGATCCGGCAGGATTTCCCGCTTTGCGGCTACGCGTCTTCTTGGCATTTCATACCTCTACGGTTTTTCAGGTTACCCGGGACGGCCTGCGGCAAGAGTGTTGCCGTGGGCCCGGCCTTACTGGTTTTCAGGGACTGTCCGCGCCGTCACGCTGCGTGGCGGCGCGGGTCGGCACTCACGACTTCGGTCGCTTCGCACCGTACTTCGAACGACGCTGGCGACGCTTGGCCACGCCGGCAGTGTCCAGGGTCCCGCGCACGGTGTGGTAACGCACACCCGGCAGGTCCTTGACGCGGCCGCCGCGGATCAGCACCACGCTGTGCTCCTGCAGGTTGTGGCCTTCGCCACCGATGTAGGAGCTGACCTCGAAGCCGCTGGTCAGGCGCACGCGGCACAC
>CAYXJM010000666.1:0-1719 GCA_964465455.1 uncultured Klebsiella sp. | reverse complement strand
AGCACGCGCACGCGCTCGCCGGGCGCCATGCCGTTCAGCGCCTTCTTGGCCTTCAGCAGCGGCAGCGGACAGGACATCCCGCGCGCGTCGACCTCCTGCATCGATCACTCCCTTGCCTGGACCGTCCGCGATGCGACGGCGTGCTAGTATAGCCACCGGCATCGGGCGCCCCAAGGCGCGGCGGCGGCCACGGGGAATTATTTGCCGCGCGCGCGATCAAACGGGGCGTCATTGGACGCAGCATCACAGGACGTCGCCTCACGTGTATTTGCCCCTGTTCCGCGCGAGCGTGCCGCGCCGCTCCCTCGTCGCGGCCGGTTGCCTCGCGCTCGCCGTGAACGCCGGCAGCGCGCGTGCCGTCGACATCGAACTGCCCGCGCTCGGCGACGCTTCGTCTGCCGTGGTGTCGCCGCAGGTCGAGCGCAAGCTCGGCGAGGCGTGGCTGCGCATGTTCCGCAGCCAGGTTCGCACCGTATCGGATCCGCTGCTCTCGGATTACCTCGAACACCTCGTCTTCGACCTCGCGGCGCACAGCCAGCTGAGCGATGCGAAGCTGAAACTCGTCGTGGTCGAGAATCCCACCATCAACGCCTTCGCGGTGCCCGGCGGCGTGATGGGTATCCACAACGGCCTGCTGCTCTACGCGCAGCACGAGGACGAGATGGCCTCGGTGATCGCGCACGAACTCGCGCACCTCAGCCAGCGCCACTTCGCGCGCGGCGTCGAGGAAGCCCGCGCCAACGCGGTGCCGAACATGCTCGCGCTGCTGGGTAGCCTCGTGGTGGCCGCGACCGCAGGCGGCAATGCCGGCATGGCCGCCATCACCGCGACCCAGGCCGCCATCCAGCAGCAACAGCTGCGCTTCAGCCGCGAGCACGAGCGCGAGGCGGACCGCATCGGGATGCTGACGCTGGTGGATGCCGGCTACGACGCCGAGGGCATGCCGCGGATGTTCTCACGCATGCTGGAATCCCTGCGCTACGCCGGCCAGCGCCCGCCGGAATTCCTGCTCTCGCACCCCGTGACCGAGAGCCGCGTCGCCGACTCGCAGAACCGCGCGCGCAACTACCCCGCGAACGGGCGCGTGGACAGCGAGGACTTCGCGCTGATGCGCGCGCGCGTGCAGCTCGGCTTCGACGAGACGCCGGGCTTCGCGATCAAGCGCTTCCGCGCCGAGATCGAGAAGGACGGCGGCGCCGACATCGGCAACCGCTACGGGCTGGTGCTCGCGCTGACCAGGGCCGACGAGCTCGACGAAGCGCGCACGACCCTGGCGCCGCTGCTGCACGACCATCCGGACAAGATCGCCTTCGTGATCGCCGCCGCGGACATCGACCTCGCCTCGGGAAAGCCGGAGGCGGCCCTGCAGCGCCTGCGGCGGCAGCTCGACGTCAACCCGGGCAACCACCCGCTGACGATGGCCTATGCGAATGCGCTGCTGCGCAACGGCAAGCCGAAGGAAGCCGAACGCGTGCTCGAGGCGCACGCCCAGCGCAAGCCCGACGACCCGCAGGTGTGGTACGAACTGGCCGAGACGCACGGGCTGGCCGGCAACATCATCGCGGTGCACCGGGCGCGCGCGGAATACTTCATCCTGAACGGCGCGCTGGACCTCGCCGAGCGCCAGCTGGGCTATGCGCTGGACCTCGCGCAGGGCAACTTCCACACCACCGCCAGCGTGCAGGCACGCATCGCGGACATCCGCGAGATGCGCGAGGA
>CAYXJM010000665.1:0-1724 GCA_964465455.1 uncultured Klebsiella sp. | reverse complement strand
CGCGCGTGAGCAGCACCGGGCGGCGCGGGTCGTAGAAGTGCGGCGTGCACAGCCCGAGCAGCAGCACCTGGCGCAGCAGTTCGGCGTCGCCCGCCGCGTCGAAGCGCGGCACCGGCAGGGTGCGGATCTCGCGGCACAGGCAGGCCTCGGCGGGCGGAGCGCAGCGCGCGCGCAGCTCCTCGGGGTCGGCTACGCCGGCGCGCGCGAACAGCGCCTCGACGGCGGCGAGCGGATCGGCGTCGCCGAAGTCGAGCCCCACGATCAGCTGCGCGGGGAACTGCAGCACGCGGGCGCTGCCGTCCAGCAGCGAGGCGTGCAGCGGCTGCTTGCGCGTGCGGCTCATCGGGCCGCCGGAGTTGCAGCGATACGGCGGCGTTTCGGAACAGCGCAGCACGATCATGGCGCGACCCTCGCGGCGAGGTACTCCACCGCCTCGTGGAACTCGCCCTCCAGCGCCTCGGGGTCGGCGACGGGCACGTTGTTCAGCAGCGCCCAGAACAGCAGCTGCCGCGCGCGGTCGCGCCGCCGCGGGCACTCCAGCGCGTCGATCGTGGCGGCAACGCGCGGCAGCTCGGGGTGCGTGGTGCCCTGCCGCGACAGCGGCTCGCGCCACGTGAGCTCGCCGTCGACGTGCAGGAGCGGCGCGGCGCGGCGCGCCAGATCCGCCAGCCCCTCGCCGCCCATCGGCAGCGCGCCCTTCAGCGCGGCTGGGTACACCGCGAGCGCGAAGGCCGCCGCGCGCGCCGGCGACTCGTTCGCCAGCAGCTGCTCCACCGCGAGCGTCGCGCTGTCGGCGTCGGGGCAGCTCTCGGCCAGCAGCCGCGCCTTGGCCGCGAGGCGCGGCGCGAGGTGGAAGTCCTGCAGCCAGCGCTCGCGCCCGGTGGCGAGCGCGGTGTTCCACGCGAGGCGGTGCGCCGCCGCGACCTTCGCCTGCGCCGGACGCTCGCCGCTCGCGCGCTGCGGCAGGCTGCACTCCAGCACGGTGCGGAAGGCGCGCTCGTGCAGCCCGTCCTCGATGACGCTGGCCGCGAGCAGGCTGCGCGCGATCAGCCGCGCACGGCGCGGCGACAGCCTGAGCCCCGCGTTGCCGAGCTCCGTGGTGACGATGCGCGCGTACTCCACGATCTGCCGCGGGCAGTCCGGCAGCCGCGCCAGGAACTCCGCGCGCCAGCCCGCCACGTCGGCGCGCAGTTCGCCGCCGTCCGAGGCCTGCGCGCCCTCGCCCGCGGGGCTCGCGACCAGGCGCTGCTCGGTTTCGCTGAGGTCGGTCCAGTCGCCGACCTCGGCCACGATCGCGAAGCGGTCCGCGAGCGCGGGGTCGAGCGGCTCGCTGCCGAGGTACTCGCCGCCGTCCTGGTCGGTGCCGGCCGGGTTCATCGCCGCCCAGCGGTAGCGCAGCCTCTCGAGCGCGATGCCCTGCACGCGCCGCTCGTGCACCAGCGAGAACAGCCGGTTCTGGTGCTCGGGCTTGCAGCGGCTGATCTCGTCGACCAGCACCGACTCCGCGCCCCACACCGTGGCCGGCGTCTGCAGGAAGCGGATGCCCTCGCGCGCCTCGTCCGGGTACGGAAAGCCGACGAGGTCGTCGAAGGCGATCAGGCTCGCGTTGTAGTGACGGTGCTCGAGGCCGAGCGCCTCGCTGATGCTGTTCAGCAGGTAGGTCTTGCCGGTGCCCGCGCGGCCGATCAGCAGCAGCGGATCCTCGGTGACCAGCGCCGCCAGCA
>CAYXJM010000664.1:0-1735 GCA_964465455.1 uncultured Klebsiella sp. | reverse complement strand
CGCAGGCGCGCAAGCAGCAGGGCATCAGCTTCCTGCTGATCGACATGGCCACGCCCGGCGTCTCGGTGTCGCCGATCGAGCTGATCAGCGGCAGCTCCGAGTTCTGCCAGACCTTCTTCGACAACGTGCGCGTGCCCAAGGAGAACCTGGTCGGCGAACTGAACGCCGGCTGGAGTGTCGCCAAGGCGCTGCTGAAGCACGAGCGCAAGCTGATGTCGGAGCTCGGCACCGAGTCCGCGACCGCGGAATACGCGCCCATCGAGTGCGCCCGCCTCTACCTGCCGCAGGAGAACGGCCGCATCGCCGACGCCGTGATGCGCGATGCGCTGGCGCGCCACGAGATGCAGATGCACGCGATCGGCCTGACGCAGCTGCGCATCCTCGAGGAGTCGCGCGCGGGCACCGGCGACGGCTTCGCCGCGCTGGTCATGAAGTACTGCGGCACCGAGGAGGAGAAGCGCAAGAAGGAACTGATGGTCGCCATGATGGGCAGCCAGGGCATCGGCTGGGAAGGCGAGGACTTCAACGCGGCCGAGATCGACACCGCGCGCCAGTGCCTGTTCTCCAAGGCGCTCAGCATCGCCGGCGGCACGACCGAAGTGCAGCTCAACATCATTGCCAAGCGCGCCCTGGATCTACCCGGCGTCACCTGAAGCCTCCCGAGCGGAACCGACCACATGGCACTCATACTGAACGAGGAGCAGCGCCTGCTGCGCGACACGGCGCGCGAATTCCTGGGCGCGAACGCCCCGGTCGCGGCGCTGCGCGCGCTGCGCGACTCGCGCGACCCGCTCGGCTATTCGCGCGAGCTCTGGACGCAGATGGCGGAGCTCGGCTGGGCCGGCATCGTCGTGCCCGAGGAATTCGGCGGACTGGGCTTCGGCTTCGCGGGACTCGGCGCCGTGATCGAGGAAACCGGCCGCACGCTGACCGCCTCGCCACTGTTCGCGACCTGCGTGCTCGGCGCCTCCGCGGTGCTGCTCGCGGGCTCCGAGGCGCAGAAGCAGGCCGTGCTGCCTCACATCGCCTCCGGCGAGCTGTGCCTGGCGCTGGCGCTGGAGGAATCGCATCGCCACGACCCGTCCGGCGTGCGCCTCGAGGCGAGGCGCAGCGGCGGGGGCTTCCGCCTGAACGGCGCCAAGCAGTTCGTGCTCGACGGCCACAGCGCCGACCGCCTGGTGGTCGTGGCGCGCAGTCACGGCGCAGCCGGCGAGACGGACGGGCTCAGCCTGTTCCTGGTGGATGCGAACGCGCCCGGCATCACGCGCACGCGCTCGATGCTGATGGACAGCCGCAACTCAGCGCGCATCGAGTTCGTCGACGTCGAAGTGGACCCATCGGCGCTGCTCGGCACCGAGGGTGCTGCGGGGCCAGCGCTGGAACAGGTGCTCGACCGCGGCCGCGCCGCGATCGCGGCCGAGATGCTCGGCGGCGTGCAGGAGACCTTCGAGCGCACCGTCGAGTACCTCAAGCAGCGCGAGCAGTTCGGCACCAGGATCGGCACGTTCCAGGCCCTGCAGCACCGCGCCGCGCACATGTTCTCGGAGATCGAGCTGCTGAAGAGCGTGGTGCGCGACGCCTGCTCCAACGTCGACGACAACCCCGCGCTGCTGCCGCTGTCGGCCAGCCTCGCCAAGGCGAAGGCCAACGACACCTTCGAGCTGGTCAGCAACGAGGCGGTGCAGATGCACGGCGGCATCGGCACCACCGACGAGCTCGACATCGGGCTGTTCCT
>CAYXJM010000663.1:0-1739 GCA_964465455.1 uncultured Klebsiella sp. | reverse complement strand
CTTCCTGCGCGAGACCGCGGCCGACATCGCCTGGCACACAGAGGCGATCCTGGCGCGCGCCACGCCGGAAGCGCCGGTGGTGCTGATCAAGGCCGCCGGCAGCCGCTTCGACCCGGTGACCCAGATCTTCATCTACACGCGCGACCGCGACTACCTGTTCGCGGTGATCACGGCGACGATGGAACAACTCGGACTCAACGTTTACGGCGCGCGGGTCTATTCCTCGGCCGACCACCACACGCTGGACACCTTCTTCGTGCTCGAGCAGGACGGGCGCCCGGTGCCGCCCGAGGGGCCGCGCGCCGAGGCGATCAGGCAGGCGCTGCTCGAGCACATCCAGGGCGAGGAACACTACCTCGACGTCGTGCAGCGCCACACCCCGCGCGCGCTCAAGCACTTCAGCGCCCCGACCGAGACGCGTCTCAACGCCGATCCCGACAAGGGCTACTCGATACTCGAGGTGATGACGCCGGACCGCGCCGGGCTGCTGGCGCGCATCGGGCGCGTGTTCCTCGCCTTCGGCATCAGGGTGCAGAACGCGCGCATCACCACGCTCGGCGAGCGCGTCGAGGACGTTTTCTTCATCACCGATGCCAGGCAGCAGCCGATAGAGGACGCGGACATGGCCGAATCACTGCAGCGCGCGATCCGCGCGGCGCTCGACAACGGCGGCGCGGCGGCGCCCGATGCGCCACGGCGCGCGCTGGCATGAACCCGGATCTGGCACGCCTTCACCCCTATCCCTTCGAGCGCCTCGCCGCGCTGCTCGACGGCGTGCAGCCGGAAGTGCCGGCGCCGGTCTCGCTGTCGATCGGCGAGCCCAGGCACGCCGCGCCCGCCTTCGTGCTGGAAGCGCTGCGCCGCAACGCCGCGGGCTACTCGCAGTACCCGAAGACGCAGGGCAGCGCGGAGCTGCGCGAGGCCATCGCGGACTGGCTCACGGCGCGCTACCGGCTCGCGCCCGGGAGCCTCGGCGCGGCGGCGCACGTGCTGCCGGTCAACGGCAGCCGCGAGGCGCTGTTCGCCTTCACGCAGGCCGCCATCGACCGCAGCCGCCACGCCGCCCCGCTGGTGGCGATGCCGAACCCGTTCTACCAGATCTACGAGGGCGCGGCGCTGCTCGCCGGGGCCTCGCCGCTGTTCCTGCCCGAGCGTGCGGACCGGCCCGGCATCCCCGACTTCGCGGCCGTCGCCGAGGCGGACTGGGCACGCTGCCAGATGCTGGTGGTCTGCTCGCCGGGCAACCCGACCGGGGCGGTGCTGGACCTCGCGGACTGGGGCGAGATCTTCGCGCTGGCGGACCGTCACGGGCTCGTGGTGGCCTCGGACGAATGCTACTCCGAGCTCTATCCCGACGAGGACGCGCCGCCGGTGGGCGTGCTCGAGGCCTGCCGCCACCACGGCCGCGAGGGCTTCGCACGCTGCATCGCGTTCCACAGCCTGTCGAAGCGCTCCAGCCTGCCGGGGATGCGCTCGGGCTTCGTGGCCGGCGACGCGGACCTGATCCGCTCGTTCCTGCTCTACCGCACCTACCACGGCTCGGCGATGCCGCCACCGCACCAGGCGGCGAGCACGCTGGCGTGGCGCGACGAGGAGCACGTGCGCGAGAACCGCGCGCTGTACCGCGCGAAGTTCGCCGCGGTGCTCGCGGAACTCGACGGCTGCCTCGAGGTGAGCGCGCCCGACGGCGGTTTCTACCTGTGGCCGCGCACGCCCTGCGACGAGCGCGAGTTCGCGCG
>CAYXJM010000662.1:0-1744 GCA_964465455.1 uncultured Klebsiella sp. | reverse complement strand
CGCCCTCGGCCTCGCTGCCGCCGGACTGCACCGACAGCGAGACGTAGACCGCGCCGGCCATGTTGCCGCGGATGCGGTAGCTCAGTTCGGCGCCGATGTTGCACTCGTGGTAGATCGCGTCGGGGCTGTCGCCGCCGAATTTCGTCGTCGGCGTGACCGCGCGCTGGAACACGGGCCGTTGCGTGTCGGCCTCGAGCTGCGAGCCGAGCGCGCGGCGCAGGCCGTGCAGCACGAAGCGGTGGCCGTCGGCGATGTCGAGCGCCGACTTGTACTCGCCGGGCTCGCCGACGTACTGCGCGTCGATCTGGCCCAGCAGCTCGAGCAGTTCACGGAAGGCGCGGCGCGACTCGGTCATCGGGACCCCTGTTGTCTCTGTTTGGTGTCGCGCAGGGTCTCAGCGTGCCACGGCGGCGTCAACCGGATTCGCGCCGCGCACGCGTTACGTTCTCTTCATGCCCCGCGCGCAGAGTGGACGCTACACTGCGCCGGACGTCATCGATCGTGCGCAAGGAAGAATCATGGACATCGTGCAGCCCGACTGGGTCCGGCGGCTCAACTACCTCGGAGCGATGGTCGGGGGCTCGCGCCGGCTGGTGCGCCTCGAGGCCCACGAGTTGATCGAGGAAGCGCGCGCGGGCACCGGCCTCGCGGATTTCGGCGAGCCCGGCTGGGAGGACGCCTTCCGCGTGCTCGTGGATTCGCTCGAGGCCGACGTCGACCTGCACACGATAGGGCGACTGATGACGCGCGCCGAGCTGCTGCGCGGCCTGCGCAACCGGCTGCTGGTGACCGAGGCCTGCCGCGCGGAACCGGCGATCCGCCACGAGCAGGTCGTGGCACCGCTGCTGATCGCGGGCCAGGGGCGCACCGGCACCTCGATCCTCTTCGAACTGCTCGCGCTGGACGCGAACAACCGCGCGCCGCTCGCCTGGGAGGCCGCGAGCCCCGCGGCGCCGCCGCCCGCGACGCTCGCCGAGGGCGTCACGCGCGAGCAGATCGCCGAGACCGCGAACGAGTTCTTCTCCGACGTGCAGCCGGCGATCCGCGCGGCGCACGAGCACCGCTGGGACCTTCCCGTCGAGTGCATCCGCTTCATGGACGCGGAGTTCAGCTCGGACTGGTGGGCGATGCTCTACGCCGCGTGGGGCTGGCTCAAGTGGCGCGCCGAGTACCCGACGGACGCGCCGTATCGCTGGCATCGTCGCGTGCTGCAACTGCTGCAGCACGGGCGCGGCGACGCGCGGCGCTGGCTGCTGAAGTCGCCGGCACACCTCGGGAACCTCGACCGGCTGCTGCGCCAGTACCCGGACATCCGCATCATCCACACGCACCGCGACCCGGTGCGCTCGGTGCCTTCCACGGTCAGCCTGTCCACGCTGATGCGCACCAGCCGCGCCAACGGCGTCGATGCCAACCTGCTCGGGCAGATGGTGGTGATGGGCTACGGCGGCATGCTGCGCAAGGTGATCGACGAGCGCGGCGGCGGCGTGCTCCCGCCGGAGCAGATCACGGACGTGCACTTCCAGGACCTCATGAAGGACCCGGTGGGCACCGTGGAGCGCGCATACGACGCACTCGGTCTGCCGTTCACGGCGGGCTTCGCGGACGCGATCCGCGACTACCTCGCGAAGAAGCCGCGCGACCACTTCGGCAAGCACCGCTACGCGGCCGAGGACTACGGGCTCAGCAACGCGGGGCTCCGCGAACAGTTCCGCTTCTACACGGATCACTACGGCATCGCGCT
>CAYXJM010000661.1:0-1746 GCA_964465455.1 uncultured Klebsiella sp. | reverse complement strand
CGAGCTCGGCCCACAGCGTCTCGCCGAGGATCAGGTCGAAGGCCTTGGTCGCGGCGTAGACGCCCTGGCGCGGCGCGCCCTGCAGCGCCGACATCGAGGAGGTCAGGATGATCCCGCCGCGGCCGCGCGCGCACATCTGGCGCGAGAGCCGGTCGACCATGGCGAGCGGCGTCAGCACGTTCACGCTCACGACCATCTTCTTGCGCGCGAGCGGCACCTCGAGCCACGCGCCGAGGTCCGCGGCGGCCGCGTTGAACACCAGCATGCCGATCTCGAGTTCCGCGAGACCGTCGAGGACTTTCTCGACGTGCGCCGTGTCGGCAAGGTCGCAGGGGACCGTGCGCACCGTGACGCCGTGATCGCGCTTCAGGGCCCGCGCCTGGGCCTTCAGCCCGGCCTCGTCGCGGTCGAGCAGCACCAGGTCGAGGCCGTTGCGCGCAAAGCGCTCGGCGTAGGCCTGGCCCATGCCCTCCGCGGACCCCGCGATCAGGGCCCACCGGCCATAGCGCTGGCGGAATGCCTCGGGTGTCGTGCTGCTCATGCCGGTTTTCCCTGTTGCGTCTGGCCGTTGCTCGCACCCTATGACGCGCCGCACGCGCGCGGCAAGCGCGCGCGCCCGAAGCGGGCGCCTCAGCCGCGCAACGCGCGGTACGCCGCCAGCGCCGGCGCGAATTCCTGCGGCGTGGAGCCGTGGATCACCACGCCGTCGGCGCCGCCGTCGAGCTCTGCCTGCCAGCGCGCGGCGCACTGCCCCGGCGTGCCGGTGGCCGCGGGCAGCCATTCGACGGGGATCAGTTCGGCGATCCGCTCGAGTTGCTCCGGCGTGGCCGCGCTGTCGATGCCGCCGGGTACCGACTTCACCACCTCGCTGGCGCGAAAGCGCTCCAGCACCTCGCGGTCCCAGCCGTTCAGCTCGACCAGGAGCTCGGCGTAGCCGGGCGCCTGCATGTAGGTGCCCATGCGCGCGACCAGCTTGCGCAGCCGGTCCTCGGGCGTGGGGTTCACCGCGGTGGCCAGCACCGACCACAGCTTCACGGAGTCCGGGTCGCGGCCGGCCGCGGCCGCGCCTTCCTGCACGAGGGCCTTCGCGCGCGCGAGGCCCGCCGGCGTCACGAAGGTGTGCAGGTGCACGCCGTCGAAGTGCGCGCCGGCGAAGCGCAGGCTCGCCGGGCCGAAGCCCACGAAGTGCACCGGGATGTCGGCGCGCATCCAGCTTCCCATGCTCACGTACGGCAGCTTGCCCATGCTGCCCTCGTAACCCATCACGGTCTCGCCGCGCCAGAGCTTGCGCAGCAGCTCCACGCCCTCGGCGAGCCGGGCGTTCGGGACGGTCGGCAGGCCCATCAGCTGGTTGCGGATGCCGACGCCGCGCGCGAGCCCCAGCTCGAAGCGCCCGCCGGACAGGTAGTGCAGCGAGGCGCACATCGTCGCCAGCACCAGCGGGTGGCGGGTGTGGATGTTGGTGGCGGCGGTGGCCACGTGCAGCCGCGAAGTCACCGCGAGCGCGGCGGCGCAGATCACGCCGGCATCCTTCACGTCGAAGCGCTCCGATAGCCAGACCTTGCCGAGGCCGAGCTCCTCGGCGAGCCGCGCCTCGGCGATCGCGTCGGCCGGCGTCGTGGTGTGCCCGGGCAGCAGGTAGCAGCTGAGCTCGGGGAAGGCGGTGTCCTGCATCGGCGTCGTGTCCTGTGCTCGTCCTGGCGTGGCTGGCGGAACTTAGCACGCCCCGCCCGCGCGATGCGCTAA
>CAYXJM010000660.1:0-1748 GCA_964465455.1 uncultured Klebsiella sp. | reverse complement strand
GGACCCACGTCCGCCCCGTAGGTTCGAATTCATTCGGACAAATGTCCGGCTGAAGCCGGACCTACGTCCGCCCGTAGGTTCGGCTTCAGCCGAACGATGTCCGGTCGAAACCGGACCTACGGGGCGAGTTCGAGGATCACCACCGGTATCTCGCGCGTCGTCAGCGACTGGTAATGGGCATAGGTCGGCACGCGCGCCGTGAGCTCGGCCCACAGCGCCGCGCGCTCCTCGCCGCCGGCGATGCGTGCCCGCGCCGTGTGCCGCTTGCGCTCGATGTAGACGACCGCCGCCGGATCGGCGCGCAGGTTCGTGACCCACGCGGGGTCCGTGGGCATGCCGCCCTTGCTGCCGACCACCATCAGCTTGCCGTCGATGCGGAACCACGGCAGCACGGCCCGGCGCCGCGCGCCGCTCTTGCGGCCGCGGGTCTCGAGCAGCAGCGCGGGCTGCGGCGCGAAGCCGGCCTGGCGCGCGAACACGCGGTTCAGCAGCGACTCGCCGGTGACGCGCACCAGCAGGCGGTCCAGGGCGAGGCCTGCGTCGGACATCAGAAGCTTCGTCAGCGGCGACATGTGGGGTCCTGGTGCTGCGTGGTCGAGGGAGGCAGCGCACCGTAGCACCGCGCGCGCGGCCCCCGCAACCGCGCGCCGGCGTTGATCCGCATGGCCGCGCTTCATTACCATGACGGCCTTTCGAGAGCTGGTGCCGGGGCCGCGCGCGACATGTCCGACCATCGCCCCGTGGGCGTCTTCGATTCCGGCGTCGGGGGGCTCTCGATCGTGCGCGAGATCCGCCGGCAGATGCCCCGGCTCGACATCGTCTACGTTTCCGACGCGCGCTACCTGCCGTATGGCGAGAAGTCCGACGCGTTCATCCGCGAGCGCGCCTTCGCGATCGGTGATTTCCTGCTCGAGGCCGGCGCGCGTGCGCTGGTGATCGCCTGCAACACCGCGACCGCGGCCGCGGCGCGGGAGTTGCGCGCGCACTACGCGCTGCCGATCGTCGGCGTCGAGCCGGCCGTGAAGCCGGCCGCGCAGGCCACGCGCAGCGGCATCGTCGGGGTTCTCGCCACCGCGGGCACGCTGCAGAGCGGCAAGTACGCCGAGCTGCTGCGGCGCTTCGGGCACTTCGCCCGCGTGCTGAGCCAGCCTGGCACCGGGCTGGTCGAGCAGGTGGAGTCGGGCGACCTCGACGGACCGCGCACGCTGGCGTTGCTGCGCGAGTGCCTGCAGCCGCTGCTCGACGCCGGCGCCGACACCGTGGTGCTCGGCTGCACGCACTATCCGTTCCTGCTCGACAGCATCCGCGCGGTGGTCGGGCCGGCCGTGCGGGTGATCGACCCGGGCGCCGCGGTGGCGCGCCGCGTCGCCGAAGTGCTTGGCGCGGCCGTCCACGGCGGCGGCGTGCTGCGTTGCTACACCAGCGGCGAGGCGGCGGCGCAGCAGGCGCTGATGAGCCGCCTGCTGGGCGAGGCGGTCACGGTGCAGCCGCTGCCCGAGGCCCGTTGCCTGCCGCCGCGCGCCGCGCTGGCGCGCTGAGGCCGCGGAGAGTTCCCCGTGCCGCCCGGTGCCGACACCGTGACCACCTGCTGGCTCGCGTGCGCCGAAGACCCCGGTCTGCGCACCTGGGTCGCGTACCACCGCGGCTCGCCCGCGGATTACTTCGAACGGCGGCGCTGGCGAACTACCGCGCCCGGCATGACGCTCTACCATCGCGAAACCCGTCCGCGCTGACGCCAGGAGGCAAGC
>CAYXJM010000659.1:0-1752 GCA_964465455.1 uncultured Klebsiella sp. | reverse complement strand
AGACGCGCTACCGCCGCATCTACGAACTGAACTCCGTGCTCGAGGAGCGCCCGAAGCCCGCGACGCACTATCTCGGCGACTATGGCACGCCGCTGAAGGCGAGCTGAACTCCACCCCGTTCGCCGCGCGGGCTCACTCCCCCGCGGCGAGCTCCTCGCCGAGCAGTCGGCGCGCCTCGGCGGCCATGGCCCCTCGCGAGCGCGCGACGATGGTCCGCAACAGCGGCGCCGCATCGGCCTTCCGCCCTGCCGCGGTGTAGGCCTTCGCCAGCGTCAGCACGATGTCCTTGTCCGAGGGCAGCATTGCGTAGGCCCTCTCGAGGCTCACGATGCCCTTGCCGATGTCCTCGCCTGCGAACAGGTAGGACGCGCCGTTCATCGCGTAAAGCTCGGGGATGTCCGCGTCGAGGGCTTGCGCGCGCGCGAAATGGCGCCGCGCCTCCACCAGCAGGCGTCCGCGCCCGGCGGGATCCCTCTCGAGCCGCGCGCGGTCCAGCCAGTATTCGCCGAAGTCCAGCCGGCGCAGCGCGTCGTCCGGGGCCAGCTCCAGCGCCTGCCGGTACAGCGGCTCGGCCGCGTCGAAGCGGCGCGCGAACTTGTGCACGTCGCCGAGCACCGCGAGCGCCAGTGTGTTGCCCGGTTCCAGCGCCAGCGCGGCCTCGGCCGCGCGCTGCGCGGCGTCGAACTCAACTCCCATGAGGCTGAGCTGCGCGAGCTGCGCCGCCGCCTCCGCGCGCGACAGCGCGCGGTGCTGCATGGCCACCGCGGCGGGCGACTCCTTCACTCTCAGCACCACGTAATGCAGCTGCCTGCGCGCGTAGTGCCGGAGCTTGCGCTCGAGCGCGGTGACCCGCTCGTCGTAGGCCTGCTCGAAGGCCTCCTCGGCCGGCGTGCCGGCGTCGTTCAGCTGCAGGTAGCGCTGCGTGTCGGCGGCGAAATCGCGGCCCTCGCGCCCAAGGCTCAGGTAGTGCGTCAGCAGCCAGGACTGCGCGTAGAACATGTTCTGGTCCATGCCGCGCAGATCGGCCGTGTGGCGCACCGCGATCAGGCGGGCGAAACCGATCCAGTCACCCGCCCCGAGTGCCCCCAAGCGACTATCGACGGCTTTGCCCAGCGCGATCGCGTCGCCGTCCATGTGCAGGCTCGACACGAGCTCGGCAAAGCCTTCCTCGTACCAGGCTGGATAGATCGTGCGGTCGCGGTTGCGCATCAGGAAGTGTGCGTACTCGTGCTTCAACACGACTTCGGTGCCCAGCTGCCGGTCCGGCGCCAGCACCGCGTAGTTGGCGCGCATGGTCGGGCGCAGGTAACCCAGCACCCAGCGCCCGAATCCGAGGTCGGCGTCCGTGCGCGGCACGAGGTACACGTAGGTGGGCACGCGCTCCTCGAAGCGCCCGGTGTTGGTGACGATCTTCGCCGCGAAGCGGAATTCCTCGAGGCTCAGGGCCAGCTTGCTGCCCTCGGCCGAGCCGAGCGCGCTCAGCACCACGAAGTGTGGCGAGCGGGTTTCGGTCCACTCGTACTCCCAGGCGTCGCGCGCCACAGCGGCGCGCGTGAGAAGCAGACCGCAGAGCAGCAACAGCGATGCGAGCGTGTTTTTCATTTATTCTCCGCCTGGCGCCTAGAATGCACGGCGAACGATCGCACAAACAGGGACAACAAGGCATGACTAATCCGGGCTACGACTCCACCAGCCGCTTCCTCGCCACCGACAAGGGCCGCATCCACTACCACGAGGCCGGCAGCGGCCCCG
>CAYXJM010000658.1:0-1758 GCA_964465455.1 uncultured Klebsiella sp. | reverse complement strand
GTGCACGGCGCCTTCGTCTCCGACGCCGAGGTGCACCGCGTGGTCGCGAACCTGCGCGCCAACTCGAGCCCGAACTACATCGAGGGCATCCTCGAGGAGAGCGCCTCCTCGCCGCTCGCGATGCTCCCCGGGGAGGCCAGCGACGATCCCGAGGGCGACGGTCTCTACGACGAGGCGGTGCGCTTCGTGACCGAGAGCCGCAAGGCCTCGATCTCGGCGGTTCAGCGCAAGCTGCGGATCGGCTACAATCGCGCCGCCCGGATGATCGAGGCCATGGAGGCCGCGGGCGTGGTCAGCGCCATGAACAGCAACGGCAGCCGTGAAGTTCTGGCCCCCCCGCCGCCCGCCCACTGACGCACTGCAGGTGTTCCCGTGTCGCGAATTGTCGCTCTCGCAGCGCTCGTGTTGCTGTGTCTTCCCGCGCTCGCCGACGGCGCGGCCGCCGCGCGCCTCGGCGCGCTGCTCGCCGGCATGCAGCGCATCGAGGCCTCGTTCTCGCAGCGCCTGCTCGACGAGCAGGGCGAAACCATGCAGGAGAGCAGCGGCCGGGTGCTGATCGCGCACCCGGGACGCTTTCGCTGGGAGACCACCGCCCCGTTCGAGCAGCTGGTGGTCAGCGACGGCACGACGGTGTGGCAGTACGACGCCGACCTCGCCCAGGTGGTGGTGCGCCCGCTCGACCGCCGCGCCGACCAGGTGCCCTCGCTGCTGCTGAGCGGCGAGATCGCGGCGGTCGAGAAGCAGTTCGAGATCCGCGACGCCGAGGCGCCCGCCGGCAAGGAGCGCTTCGACCTCGTGCCGCGCGAGCCGGGCGGCCTGTTCGCCTCGCTCAGCGTGCAGTTCCGCGCCGGCGTGCTGGATCAGCTCGTGATCGCCGACGGCCTGGGGCAGCGCACGGAGGTGGAGTTCTCGGACGTGAAGCCCGCCGGCGCCCTCGACGAGGCGACTTTCCGCTTCCGGACTCCGCCCGGGGTCGACGAGCTGCACGATGACTGAGGCGGCCGCCGCGGCGCCCTACGTGCCGCTGGCGGCGCGGATGCGGCCGCGACGCCCGGAGGACTTCTTCGGCCAGGAGCACCTGCTGGGTCCCGACAAGCCCCTCAGCAACGCGATCCGCTCGGGCGTCGTGCACTCGATGATCCTGTGGGGGCCGCCGGGCGTGGGCAAGACCTCGCTGGCGCGCATGCTCGCCGAAACCACCGGCGCGCACTTCCAGACCCTCTCGGCGGTGCTCGCCGGCGTGAAGGAGATCCGCGCCGCCATCGACGCGGCGCGCGCCGAGCGCGCCGCGAGCGGACGGCGCAGCATCCTCTTCGTCGACGAGGTGCACCGCTTCAACAAGACCCAGCAGGACGCCTTCCTGCCCTTCGTGGAGGACGGCACCGTCATATTCGTCGGTGCCACCACCGAGAACCCGTCCTTCGAGCTCAATGGCGCGCTGCTGTCGCGCGCGCGCGTCTACCGCCTGCGCCCGATGGACGAAGAGGCGATCGCGGCCGTGCTCGCGCACGCGCTGGCCGCGGATGAGCCGCTGCGCGCGCGCGGCGTCGCGGTGGATCCGGTCGAGCTCGGGCGCATCGCGCGCGCGGCCGACGGCGACGCGCGCCGTGCGCTGAACCTGCTCGAGATCGCGGCCGATCTCGCGCCGGCGGGGCGCATCGACGACGCGGTGCTGCGCGAAGTGCTGGGCGGCGACCCGCGCCGGTTCGACAAGGGCGGTGACATCTTCTACGACCAGATCTCGGCGCTGCACAAGGC
>CAYXJM010000657.1:0-1760 GCA_964465455.1 uncultured Klebsiella sp. | reverse complement strand
CGATCACCAGCGCGAATTCGCGCAGGTAGCGCGGCTGCCGGCCGATCAGGATGATCCGCGTGCGGCCCCCGGAGCGGCGCCGTACCCAGAGCGCCGCCATCGTGGGGCGACGGCCGATGGTGATGATCACGTTGGGCCACGGCGGCGCCAGGGGATCCGAGCGCTCGCGGTCGATGTGCGCGATGCTGGGGCGGAAGAACGGCTTGCCGCGGGCGAACCGGGGCTTCGGGTAGACGAAGCGCGTCTCGTAGCGGTAGCCGAGGTTGTCGGCCAGGCTGAACACCTGCTTGTTGTCGCCCTGCTTGTCAGCCAGCAGCAGCCAGATCAGCGGCTGCGCGCCGGCCGTCGCCTGCGGTTCGGTGTCTTGCATCAGCGCAGTATTCCGTCGCGGTAGAGGCGCCACATCAGGCCCCAGACGAAGAGCAGCGGGTACTTGCGCACCCGCGGCGGAATCACCACGGGCCTGCCGCTGTGCCGCTCCAGCTTCCACGCAATGTAGTCGAAGCCGCCCTCGAAGGTGAACAGCGCCTTGAGCAGTCGCGCGACGGACAGCAGCTTGCCCTGCGCGCGCCGCAGGTTCCAGGCGAGCCGCGCGCGGCGCCGCGCGGCGACCGGTACCGTCGCCGTGTAGCGCTCGCCGTCGAGCGCAAGCGGCCAGCGCAGTGCCGTCGCAACTTCCCGGGTCGCGGCGTCGAAATACGCCGCGCCCATCTCGACCAGCGTTCCCGAGCGCCTGCCGCCTTCGGCGCGCAACTCCGTCGCATAGCTCAGCGCGAGCGCATCGGTCCACAGCGAGGCGAGCGTGCCGCTCGCGGCCACTGCCGGCAGCGCACGGTCGAGGAAGGTGATCGTGGCGGTGCGCAGCGCCGCGCGGACCCGCGCGAGAGCGCGCTCGTCGCGGTGGTAGGCGATCGCCACGGGCTGGCAGAAGCGCCCCCAGATGTACGACTCGAACCAGTCCTTCGACACGCCGCGCCCGAGATCCGCGGCGGAGAGCACGGCATATTTGCAGCGCACCGTGCCGCCCGGGGCGGCGGTCTGCAGGTAATAGACGTTCGGCGCCAGCGCGCGGTTCGCAGCCGCCGCCACGGGCGAGCGGTGCGCGCTGCGATAGTCGCGCACGATCACGTACAGGTCGACGAGCCCGTCGTAGAGGTCTCCGCTGCGAAGGCAGGACCCGTAGAACAGCACGGCATCGACGGCGTCGGAGTGACGCGCGCGCAGCGCCTCGAGCAGCGCGTCGAGCGCGCCGCGCGCCGAATCGTCGCCCCGGTACTGCGGGCCGAATACCGGCATCGCTCAGATCCTCAGGAAGCGGGCCGTGCCCGCCACGCCGACGCGCATCGGCGCATCGCCGGGCGCCGGGTGATGCAGCTCGCCGTCGAGCGTGAAGGCGCTGCGGAAGTCGAGCTCCACCGCGTCCAGCCGCGCGCTGTGGTAGCCGCGCTCGCGGTCCATGAATGCCGTCGCGCGGCCGCGCAGCAATCGGGGCAGGGCGCGCGCGAAGTGCGCGGCGTGGCGCTCGATCGCTGTGAAGTGCAGGCGCCCGTCGCCGCCCCCCCAGAACGGGTGGATGCCGAGGAAGAGTCGCTCGAGCGCGCTGATCACGAGCAGCATGAACTCGCCGTCGCTGCGCGCCCCGCCGCTCCGGGTGATACCGATGCGCAGCGCCTCGCCGAAGCCGTCATGGCCGTGGATCATGCCCCACAGCGTGCGGATCATCGCCACGCCGGAGCTCAGTTCGCTGCGCATGCCGCGCG
>CAYXJM010000656.1:0-1769 GCA_964465455.1 uncultured Klebsiella sp. | reverse complement strand
TCGCCGATCCACACGTTGTTGCCGATGCGGATCGGCGCGGGCTCGGCGTTGCGCTCGATGCGGTCATAGATGCCGTGCCAGTCGGAGTCGGTGATGTAGGCGCCGCTCGCGAACATGCAGTTGTCGCCGATCTCGATCGAGTCGCTGGCACTGATGCGCACGCCCGGGGTGATCAGCGCGTAGTCGCCGATCGTGATCCGCCCCTGCCCCGGTCCGCGCCCCCAGACGGCGATGTTCACGCGCTTGTCGACGTCACCGATCACCGTGGCGCAGTGCCCGAGCCGGACGTTCGGGCCGTTCACGTTCACGTACCACGGCTTCATGTAGGTGCCGTTGTCGCCGAGGTAGTCGAACTGTGGACGCAGGAAATGCTCCGCGTACCAGCTGCGATACAGCAGGTATGCCCGCTTGACCCAGTAGGGCCTCAGATCCCGGCGCATGCGATTCCTCCGTGCGATGGAGGCGCCAGCATACATGCCCGCGCCCGTCCGCCGCGAGGCACCGGGAGCGGCGGGCGCTTTGTCTTGCCCGGCGCGCTCGGCTACCCTGTGTCTCCGCCCCCCAGCCCGCCGGAGGCAGCAACGATGCCGATCCCGCCCGCGTCCTCGCCGCACGCCCCGGACGAGGTGTGGCTGTCGATCCGCGCCGACTCGGAGCGCGCCGCGCGCGAGGAGCCGATGCTCGCGAGCTTCCTGCACGCGACGATCCTGAACCACGACACGCTGGAGGCGGCGCTCAGCTTCCACCTGGCGCAGAAGCTCGACAGCCCGGCCGCACCCGCGCTGCTGGTGCGCGAGGTGATCGAGGAGGCCTTCGCGCGCGATGCCGCGATCGGCGAGGCGATCCGTTGCGACCTGCGCGCGGTGAACGAGCGCGATTCGGCCTGCCCGAACCACGCCGTGGCCTTCCTGTTCTTCAAGGGCTTCCACGCGCTCGAGTCCTACCGCGTCGCGCACTGGCTGTGGCAGCAGGGCCGGCGGCCGCTGGCGCTGTTCCTGCAGAACCGCATCTCCTGCGAGTTCGGCGTCGACATCCACCCGGCGGCGCGCGTCGGCTGCGGCATCCTGCTCGATCACGCCACCGGGGTCGTGATCGGCGAGACCGCGGTGGTCGGCGACAACGTCTCGATCATGCAGTCCGTGACGCTGGGCGGCACCGGTAAGGAGAGCGGGGACCGCCACCCCAAGGTCGAGGCCGGCGTGCTGATCGGCGCGGGCGCGGAGATCCTCGGCAACATCCGCATCGGCGAGGGCGCCAAGGTCAGTGCCGGCAGCGTGGTGCTCGCCGACGTGCCACCGCACACCACCGTGGCCGGCGTCCCCGCGAAAGTCGTCGGCAAGCCCTGCAGCGAGCAGCCGGCACTCGACATGAACCACGCGCTGTCACCGGACATGGCGAACGTCTGAATTCCGCTCGCTCTCTGCAACCCAGCCAGAAAGAGACCATCCGGGACGCGTGCGCGGCGCTGGCCTCGGCGTCCGGCCGCACCAACGGGGCCCGCGGCAAGTACCCTTCGGGCCCAGCCCGAAATCATAGATTTCGGGCGCTCGGCGGGGCGAAGCAATGCTTCGCCTGTTTCCGCCTCGCCCCTGTAGGCTCTGGCGCCGCATCCCTGCGGCGCACGGCCCCTTATGGTGCGACCGGACGCCGAGCCCGCTTGGCGAGTCCGGTGGCACCGCGACGCTCGCCGAGCGGCTGCGCTGCGCGGGGTTGACGTGAGGGGGCGTGCGCCGCAGGGATGCGGCGCTCGAGCCTACAGGGACGTATTC
>CAYXJM010000655.1:0-1771 GCA_964465455.1 uncultured Klebsiella sp. | reverse complement strand
AGCGTGTTGCGTGATTCCATGTCGCCCGTCCTCTCCCTCGTGCGTGCGCCGTCGCGCGGCGCTGGTGTACGGACCGGCAGATGCCGGGTCGCCGTCGGAAGACGAAGCATACGCGGACGCGTCGCGCGCCGTCAGGGTTTGCGCGGCTTGCGCGGCCTGGCGGTGAAATCGCGTGCCCCCGGGCCGGCACCCCGCGCGGCGGGCTTGCGGCGCAGCGGCGCGTCGCCGCTGCGATCGGCGCGCGGCGCGGCGCGGTACTCGTCTCCGCGCGGCGCGCGGAAGTCATCGCCGCGCGGCGCGCGCTGCTCCTCGCGCCGGAAGCCCTCGGCGCGCTCGCTCTTCGGCGGCCGCGCGCGCGTGCGCGGCCCGGCCGGCGGCGGCACGTCGCCGGGGCCGGCGCGGCGGATCTCGAGCGGCTGGTGCATCACGCGCGTCCGCCGCAGCACGCCGAGCACCTCGGCGGACAGCCCGGCGGGCAGGTCCACGGTGCTGAACTCGTCGTGGATCTCGATGCGGCCGATGAAGCGGCTGGCGAGCCCCGCCTCGTTGGCGATCGCGCCTACGATCTCGCGCGGCGTGACGTCGTGCACGCGGCCGACCTCGATGCGGAACGGTACCAGCTCGCCGGCGGGCTCGATCTGCGGCGCGCGCTCGCGCGACGCCCGCTCGGGGCGCGGCGCGCGCGATTCGCGGAACTCCCGCGGCTCGCGGAAATCGCGTGCCGGACGCGACTCGCGCTGGGCGCGCTCGGGCGCGGCCTCGGCCCCGGCCTCGCGCTCGAGGCGCAGCGGCTTGGCCCGCTGCGCCATGAACGCGAGCGCCGCGGCCACGCGAGCGAGGTCGCCGTCGTGCTCGTTGCCGAGCTGCTCCACGACGTCGAGGAAGAAATCTAGCGGCTCGCTCTCCATCACCGCGGCGACCTCCTTGCGGAAGGCCGCCACGCGCTTGCCCGCCACCGCCTCGCGGCTCGGCAGGCTGAGCGGCTCGATGACCGCGCGCGTCACGCGCTCGATCGTGCGCAGCATGCGGAACTCCCGCGGCGCGACGAACAGGATCGCGGTGCCCTGGCGTCCGGCGCGGCCGGTGCGGCCGATGCGGTGCACGTAGGCCTCGGTGTCGTAGGGGATGTCGTAGTTGATCACGTGGCTGACGCGCGCCACGTCGATGCCGCGTGCCGCCACGTCGGTGGCGACTACGATGTCGAGCGCACCGCTCTTGAGCTGTTCGATCACGCGCTCGCGCATCTGCTGGTTCATGTCACCGTTGAGCGCCGCGGCCGCATAGCCGCGCGCCTCCAGGCGTTCGGCGATCTCGACGGTGGCGGTCTTGGTGCGCACGAACACCAGCGCTGCGTCCAGGTCTTCCTCGACTTCGAGGATGCGCGTGAGCGCGTCGATCTTGTTGGTACCGCTCACCTGCCAGTAGAGCTGGCGGATCGCCTCCACGGTGCGCGTGCTCGCCTTGATCTTGACCTCGCGCGGCTCACGCATGTGCGTGCGCGCCACGCGGCGAATCTGCTCGGCCATGGTGGCCGAGAACAGCGCCGTCTGGCGCTCAGCGGGCGTGTGCTCGAGGATCCATTCCACGTCGTCGATGAAGCCCATGCGCAGCATCTCGTCGGCCTCGTCGAGCACCAGCGCCTGAAGGCCGCCGAGCGACAGGCTGCCGCGCTCGATGTGATCCATCACGCGCCCCGGGGTGCCGACGATCACGTGGGCGCCGCGCCGCAGCTGCTTCAGCTGCATGTACATGCTCTGCCCGCCGTAGACCG
>CAYXJM010000654.1:0-1775 GCA_964465455.1 uncultured Klebsiella sp. | reverse complement strand
CTGCATGATGTTGGGCAGCGACGCATAGCGCGGTTCGTTCAGGCGCAGGTCCGTAGTGACCACCGCCGGAAGCGCCAGCTCCACCGTCTGCAGGCCGCCGTCGATCTCGCGGGTTACGCGCGCCTTGCCGTTCTCGATCACCAGTTCCGACGCGAACGTCCCCTGCGACATGCCCGCCAGGGCGGCCAGCATCTGGCCGGTCTGGTTGTTGTCGCCGTCGATCGATTGCTTGCCGAGGATCACCAGGTCGACCCCTTCCCTGGCCGCGACGGCCTTCAGCAGCTTGGCGACGGCCAGCGGCTGCAGCTCTTCGGCGGTCTCCACGAGGATGCCGCGATCGGCGCCCAGCGCGAGCGCGGTCCGGATCTGCTCCTGGCAGGCCTTGTCACCGAGCGAAACGGCGATCACCTCGGTGGCGACACCTTTCTCCTTCAGGCGCACGGCCTCTTCCACCGCGATCTCGCAGAAAGGGTTGATCGACATCTTCACGTTGTTGAGATCGACGCCCGTTCCGTCGCTCTTGGCGCGGACCTTGACGTTGTAATCCACTACGCGTTTTACCGCTACGAGAACTTTCATGGACTCTCCGGTTGGGTCGGGATGAGGTGGGTGGGAACCTGACGGGCTCGGGAGCGCGACTGGCCGGTTACGAAGCGGCGGGTATTTTGGTGACATGGAGCGGGCAGGTCAATAGCGGGAGCGATCTGCCCACCCGATCGAATCCGCTCGCGGCGCGCGCGGCGGGCGGCACGCCCGCGACTGGCCGCGCAACGCTTTCCTTTTGCAATCCTCGCGCGCGTCGTGTATCGTCCCCGCGCAATCGCAAGTCTTTGTAGTCCCTACGTTTTTTGGAGCAGCGCCGTGACTAGAGAATCCATGGAATACGACGTCGTGATCGTGGGTGCCGGACCGGCCGGCCTGGCTGCCGCCTGCCGGCTGCGCCAGCTCTCCAGCGACATCAGCGTATGCGTGGTCGAGAAGGGCTCGGAGGTCGGGGCGCACATCCTCTCCGGCGCGGTGTTCGAACCCACGGCGCTGAACGAACTGTTCCCCGACTGGAAATCGCTCGGCGCCCCGCTGCACACGCCGGTCACGGAGGACGAGATCTACGTCCTGCGCAGCGAGAGCACCGGCATCAAGGTGCCCGGACTGCTGGCTCCCAAGACGATGCACAACACGGGCAACTACATCATCAGTCTCGGCAACCTCTGCCGCTGGCTCGGCCAGCAGGCGGAAAATCTCGGCGTGGAGATCTACCCGGGCTTCGCCGCCGCGGAGGTCCTGTTCCACGAGGACGGCCGCGTGAAAGGCATCGCCACCGGCGACGCGGGAGTCTCGGCCTCCGGCGAGCACAAGGACAGCTACACGCCCGGCATGGAACTGCACGCGAAGTACACCCTGTTCGCCGAAGGCTGCCGCGGCCACCTGGGCAAGCAGCTGATCAGGCGCTTCGGCCTCGACGCCGGACGGGGCACGCAGCACTACGGCATCGGCATCAAGGAACTGTGGGAAATAGACCCCGCGAAGCACCGCCAGGGGCTCGTGCTCCACAGCGCCGGCTGGCCGCTCGCGGAGAGCGGCGCGCACGGGGGCGGATTCCTCTACCACCTCGAGGACAACCAGGTCGCGCTGGGCCTGATCACCGACCTCGGCTACAGCAACCCGTTCCTCAGCCCCTTCGAGGAATTCCAGCGCTACAAGCAGCACCCACTGATTCGCCGCTTCCTCGAAGGCGGCAAGCGCATCGCCTACGGCGCGCGCGCCATCACCAAGGG
>CAYXJM010000653.1:0-1781 GCA_964465455.1 uncultured Klebsiella sp. | reverse complement strand
AGCGTCGACAGCGCGTCGACGATGCTGGAACGCGGATCGCCGCGGTAGTCCACGGACAC
Organism: uncultured Klebsiella sp.; assembly: GCA_964465455.1. Lineage (GTDB taxonomy): Bacteria > Pseudomonadota > Gammaproteobacteria > Pseudomonadales > UBA5518 > UBA5518. The sequence continues at coordinate 1,722 of CAYXJM010000653.1, read as the reverse complement.
CAGAGGGCGCTCCTCGTAACCGAGGATCCCGAGCAGGTCGCCCTCCGCCGCCTTTTTCAGCAGGGCGTTGACCTCTGCCGCGCTGGTTGCGCGTTCTACCTCGAACACGCAGTCCGTGAGCGAGGCGTTGGCGAGCGGCACGCGCACCGCGTGGCCGTTCAGGCGCCCCTTGAGTTCCGGGAAGATCTGCGCGATCGCGGTCGCCGAGCCGGTGGTGGTGGGTATCAGGCTCAGGTGGCAGGCGCGCGCGCGGCGCGGGTCCTTGTGCGGTGCATCGAGAATCGTCTGCGTGTTCGTGAGGTCGTGGATCGTGGTGATCGAGCCGTGGCGGATCCGCAGGTTCTCGTGGATCACCTTGACCACCGGGGCCAGGCAGTTCGTGGTGCAGGAAGCCGCGGTCACGATGCGGTGGCGCGCCGGGTCGAAGCGCTGGTGGTTCACCCCCATCACCACGTTCAGCGCACGCTCGTCCTTCACCGGCGCCGTGACGACGACGCGCTGCACGCCCTGGCTCAGGTACGCCTCCAGCACCTCCACCGTCTTCATCTTGCCCGACGCCTCGATCACCACGTCGCAACCGGACCAGTCGGTGTCGGCGATGGCCTTGTTGCGGCTGAAGCCGATGCGCTTGCCGTCGATCACGATAGCCTCGCCCTCGGCGCGGGCCTCGTTCGCCCAGCGCCCGTGCACCGAATCGAAGTTCAGCAGCTGCGCGAAGGCTGCCGCGTCGCCGGCCGGGTCGTTGATGCGCACGAACGCGATGTCCGGGTCCGTCCACGCCGCCCGCAGCGCGAGCCTGCCCATGCGGCCGAAACCGTTGATGCCGACCCGGATCGTCATCTCACCCCCCACAACAGGCTTGCTGTCGCCCCGGCCGGCTGCCCATGCGACCGAGGTTATCGAGGTGCCCGCGCAGCAGCGCCTCGTTGGCGGCGGCCGTTTCCGCCAGCACCTTCCCGGCCCAGGCCGGAAGCGAGGGGCTGATGCGGTAGTACACCCATTGACCCTGCTTGCGGTCCTGCAGCAGCCGGCACTTGCGCAGCTGCGCCAGGTGGCGCGAAACCTTGGGCTGGCTCTCGCCGAGCGCGGCGGTGAACTCGCAGACGCAGAGTTCGCCCTCGGCCACGACCAGCAGCACGCACTTCAGGCGCGTCTCGTCTGCCAGGCACTTGAAGAAGTCGAGCGGCGTCATGCGCTGGCACCCCGGCGCGAAAGGGAACACCGGGAAGTTATATATGGATTAACGCATATGAATGCAACCGGGCATGGCCCGATGCGGGGTCACGACGCGCCGTGGTGCGGGCGAACATGGCGAGCGCCGTGACCGCAGGCCACGGCGCATGGCTGAATTCATAGCCCAGCGAGCGGACCGGGCAGATGTGTACGAGCGACAATTAACTTGCTAGCTTGCGACAGCGCTGCTGGCACGAGGACACCATGAGACGAACACGCCGATGCTGATTGAAACCAGGACCAGGCCGGGGAGGCACCTGATCTACGGGCTGAACCCGCTGATCACGCTGGTGCGCCAGCACGGCGCGCGCGCGGCGCCGTAGCGCCGGCCCTGCGATTCCCGGAGCACCGAGATGCCAGACCCCGCAGAAACGGCCCAGCTCATCGCACTGGGCGCCGGCGCGGCGCTCGCGAGCGGCATCAACCTCTACGCCGTGATGCTGGCGCTCGGGCTGCTCGGTCGCTTCGGCGGCGTGGAACTGCCGCCCG
>CAYXJM010000652.1:0-1784 GCA_964465455.1 uncultured Klebsiella sp. | reverse complement strand
TCGCGGCCGCGATGGACCGCGCGGCGCCGGCGCGATTACCATGCCCGCGCAACGCACCCCCAGCAGTCTTCGCGGGAATCCGCCGGTGGCCGAACTCTTCCTCGTCAGGCACGCGCAAGCCTCGTTCCACAGCGCCGACTACGATTGCCTGTCCGCGCTCGGCGAACGGCAGTCGCGCTGGCTCGGCGAGTATTTCGCCGAGCGCGGCATCGGCTTCGACGTGCTGGTGACCGGCACGCTCCGCCGCCATCGCCAGACGCTCGACGGCGTGCTGCGCGGCATGGGGCGCGACGCGGGTGCCGCCGCGATCGCGCATCCCGGGCTCGACGAATACGACTTCCGCGCCCTGGTCGCGGCCTGGGCCGCCGCGCACGCCGACGATCCCCGCGTCGTGGCGTGGCGTGCCGATCCCGCCTCGAAGCCCGCGTTCTACCGGCTGCTGAAACTCGCGATCCCGGCCTGGGCCGCGGACGCGCTGCCCGGGCCGCTGCCCGAGAGCTGGGCCGGTTTCATGGGCCGCACCGCGGCGGCCGTTGCGGCGCTGCAGGCGCTGACGGCGCAGGGCGCCCGCCTGCTCGCGATCAGCTCCGGCGGCGCGATGTCCGCGCTGCTGGGCGGACGGCTCGGACTGGCGCCGGCGCACATCGCGGACCTGAACATGCAGGTCCGCAACACCTCGGTGTCGCACTTCCACCTGAATCGCGAGCGCTTCCTGCTGTCGAGCTGGAACGCCGTGCCGCACCTCGAGCGCGCCGGGCGCGACGATGCGATAACCTATGGCTGAACGCGGCCGCAGCAACGAGAGGCATACGCAGACATGAGCAACGCGACGAGCATGGACCTGCCGGTGGAGCGGCTGGGACCCTGGCTGGAGCAGGCGATCCCCGGCTTCCGCGGGCTGGTCAGCGCACGCAAGTTCGCCGGCGGGCAGTCGAATCCCACCTTCCTGCTCGAGGCCGACAGCGGCCGCTACGTGCTGCGGCGCAAGCCCCCCGGCGCGTTGCTGGCTTCGGCGCACGCGGTGGACCGCGAGTATCGCGTGCTGCGCGCGCTGGCGAGCACGGATGTGCCGGTGCCGCGCGCGCTCGCGCTGTGCGACGACGACACCGTGATCGGCAGCATGTTCTACGTGATGGAGTTCCTCGACGGGCGCATCCTGTGGGAGCCCACCTTGCCCGAGCTCGATGCCGCGCGGCGCGCGCGCATCTATGACGAGATGAACCGCGTGCTGGTGGCGCTGCACAGCGTCGATGTCGGTGCCGTGGGCCTCGCCGACTACGGCCAGCCGGGCAGCTACTACGCGCGTCAGCTCAGCCGCTGGACGAAGCAGTATCGCGCCGCCGAGACCGAACGCATCGAGGCCATGGAGCAACTGATGACGTGGCTCGCCGGTCGCCTGCCGGCTGACGACGGGCGCGTGGTGCTGGTGCACGGCGACTATCGCCTCGACAACCTGATGTTCGACGCCACCGAAGAGCGCATCGTCGCGGTGCTCGACTGGGAACTCTCGACGCTGGGCCACCCCTTCGCCGATCTCGCCTTCCAGTGCATGCAGTGGCGCCTGCCCCATGGCGCCGCGGCGCTGCGCGGGCTGGGCGGCGTGGACCGCGCGGCGCTCGGCATCCCGAGCGAGGAAGAGTACGTCGCGCGCTACTGCGCCGCGATGGGTATCGGGGCGATACCGGACTGGACCTTCTATCTCGCGATCAGCTTCTTCCGCCTGGCGGCGATCTGCCAGGGCGTGTACAAGCGCGGCATCGACGGCAACGCCTCCAGCACCGAGG
>CAYXJM010000651.1:0-1785 GCA_964465455.1 uncultured Klebsiella sp. | reverse complement strand
GCGACCACGAGGCCTGCTACCGCGAGGTGCAGTCCCAGGCGATCTCCTACACCACGGGCGTGCCGGCCATGATCGGCGCGAAGATGATGCTGACCGGCAAGTGGCGCGGCGCGGGCGTGTTCAACATGGAGCAGTTCGACCCGGATCCGTTCATGGAGGCGCTGAACATGCACGGGCTGCCGTGGGACGTGATGCGCCTCGACGGCGGCATGGACTGAGCCGCCGGCGTGCGTCATTTCGCCCAGTTCGACGCGCGACGCGTTCCGTCGCCCTGCTTCGTCGTCGACGAAGTGGCGCTCGAGGAGAACCTGCAGCTCCTCGCGCAGGTGCAGCGCGAGAGCGGCGCGAAGATCCTGCTCGCGCTGAAGGCCTTCTCGATGTTCAGCATGGCACCGCTGGTGCGTCGCTACCTCGCGGGCACCTGCGCCAGCGGCCTGCACGAGGCGCGACTGGGACGCGAGGAATACGGCGGCGAGGTCCACACGTTCTGCGCTGCCTTCACCGAGCCGGACCTGCGCGAGGTGCTCGCGATCTCGGATCACGTGGTGTTCAACTCCTTCGGCCAGCTCGAACGCTTCCGTCCCCTCCTCGAGGCCGCGCGCGCCGCCCGTCCCGGCCTGCAGCTCGGCATGCGCGTCAATCCGGAACACTCCGAGGGGACCGTGCCGCTCTACGATCCCTGCGCGCCGTGCTCGCGCCTCGGGGTGCCGCTGTCGCAGTTCCGCTCCGACGGGCTGGACCTCCTGAGCGGGCTGCACTTCCACACGCTGTGCGAGCAGGATTTCCCACCGTTGGCGCGCACCGTGCAGGCCTTCGAGCAGAAGTTCGGCGAGTTCATCCCGCGCATGAAGTGGATCAATTTCGGCGGCGGGCACCACATCACGCGCCCCGGCTACCAGGTCGAGGAGCTCATCCGGCTGCTGGTCGATTTCCGCGAGCGCCACGGGGTGCAGGTCTACCTGGAACCGGGCGAGGCCATCGCCTACCAGTGCGGCGTGATGGTGAGCGAGGTGCTCGACCTGACGTGGAACCAGATGCCGCAGGCGATCCTCGATACCTCCGCGACCTGCCACATGCCCGACGTGATCGAGATGCCCTACCGGCCCCTGATCACCGGTTCCGGCGAGCCGCACGAGTTCCCGCACGCCTACCGCCTCGGCGGCCAGACCTGCCTCGCAGGCGACGTGATCGGCGACTACGGCTTTCCCGAGCCGCTCGCGATCGGGCAGCGTCTCGTGTTCGAGGACATGGCCTACTACACGATGGTGAAGACCTCGACCTTCAACGGCATCAACCTGCCGTCCATCGCGATCTGGAACTCCCGCACCGACGAGCTGCGCGTGGTGCGCCGCTTCGGCTACGAGGACTTCCGCTCGCGCCTGTCCTGACAGCTTCGATCCGAGCCGGCGTCAGGGCCCACCCGCGCGCTAACGCCGCCTGGCACGTCCCTGTGCGGCGGCTACCGGCCTTGTGCAAATCGTTCCCGACGATTTGCGCAAGGCAGGCGCGCGCGCGGGTGAGCCCCGCCGCCGGCTCTCGCGCTGGTGCATCGTCACAGGGACAGAGGACGGGCACAAAAAACCCGGCGCGAGGCCGGGTTTTCCTTGCACCGCAGACGCGATCAGAGCGCGGCGGCGAGCTCCGGGACGGCCTGGAACAGGTCCGCCACGAGGCCGTAGTCCGCGACCTGGAAGATCGGCGCGTCCTCGTCCTTGTTGATCGCGACGATGACCTTGGAATCCTTCATGCCCGCGAGGTGCTGGATCGCGCCCGAGATGCCGACCG
>CAYXJM010000650.1:0-1786 GCA_964465455.1 uncultured Klebsiella sp. | reverse complement strand
GTCACGCTTCGGCGACATCCTGCGCATGCTGCCGCAGGACCTCGACACCGAGGTGCTCTACCTCGATGCCGACGACGCGACGCTCATCCGGCGCTTCAGCGAGACGCGGCGCAAGCACCCGCTCAGCAACCGCAGCACCTCGCTGAACGAGGCGATCGCCGCGGAGCGCGCGCTGCTCGCGCCGATCGCCGGGCGCGCGGCGCTGACCATCGACACCAGCACGCTGTCGCCCCACGAGCTGCGCGAACTGGTCGGGCGCACGGTCGCGGTGGACGGCACCGGCAACATGGTGATCCTGTTCGAGTCCTTCGGCTTCAAGCGCGGCATCCCCGCCTACGCCGACGTGGTGTTCGACCTGCGCTGCCTGCCGAACCCGCACTGGAACCCGGCGCTGCGCCAGTTGACCGGCCTGGACGAAAGCGTCGCCCGCTTCCTCGAGGAGCGTCCCGAGGTCGACGAGATGCGCGCCGACATCACCGCCTACCTCGAGCGCTGGCTGCCGCGCTTCGCGCAGGGCAGCCGCAGCTACTTCACGGTCGCGATCGGCTGCACCGGCGGCCAGCATCGCTCCGTCTACATGTGCGAGAGACTCGAGCGCCACTTCCGGGACCGTTTCCCCGGCGTGCAGGTGCGCCATCGCGATCTCGCCGGCAACAGGCAGAACTGAACATGGTCAGCAGGGATCTCCTCATCATCAACCGCCTCGGGCTGCACGCGCGTGCCGCGGCGAAGCTGGTCGCCACCGCGGGGCGCTTCTCCAGCGCGGTGCGCATCGAGCGCGACGGCAAGGGGGCCGACGCCAAGAGCATCATGGCGGTGATGATGCTCGCCGCCGGCAAGGGCACGCCGGTCACCGTGCTCGCCGAGGGCGAGGACGAGGACGCGGCCCTGGCGGCGGTCGCGGAACTGATCAACGACCGCTTCGGCGAAGACGAATGACACACCCGACCGGGCGCAACGACGTCCGGCTGCACCTCGAACAGCTGCTCGCGGCGATCGATGCCGGCGCGCTGGCACCGGTCAGGCGGCTGCTGAGCCACCTGCCGGCGGCCGACGTCGCGCACCTGCTCGAATCCTCCCCGCCACGCGCGCGGCACATCCTGTGGCAGCTGATCGACACCGAGCAGGAAGGCGAGGTGCTGCAGGAGCTCGGCGACGACGTCAAGGCGGCGCTGCTCGAGCAGATGGACGCCGGCGAGGTGCTGGCGCTGATGGAGCAGCTCGAGCCCGACGACGTCGCCGACATCCTGCAGCAGCTGCCGGGGCGCATCATGCAGGACGTGCTGCGCGGCATGGACGCGCAGGACCGCAGCCGCGTCGAGCGCGTGCTGCACTTCGAGGAAGACAGCGCCGGCGGGCTGATGAACACCGACACCATCACGGTGCGCCCGCGCCACACCGTCGACGTGGTGCTGCGCTACCTGCGCCGTCTCGGCGAGATCCCGCACGCGACCGACGCCATCTTCGTGGTCAGCCGAGACGATCACTTCCTCGGCCTGCTGCCGGTCGCGAAGCTGCTGGTCTGCGACCCGGAACTCACGGTACGCGAGATCATGCAGACCGACGTCGACCCGATCGCGGTCGACACGCCGGCGCGCGAGGTGGCGAAACTGTTCCGGCGCCACGACTGGGTGTCGGCGGCGGTGGTCGATGCCGACGGCAAGCTGGCCGGGCGCATCACCATCGACGACGTGGTCGACGTGATCGTCGAGGACGCCGACCATTCGTTCATGGGCATGGCGGGTCTCGGCGAGGACGAGGACACTTTCGCGCCGGTGCTCAAGGC
>CAYXJM010000649.1:0-1786 GCA_964465455.1 uncultured Klebsiella sp. | reverse complement strand
AGGTTGCGCTGGGCGTTCAGCGACGGGATGTTCGTGTTGATGATCTGCGGCATGGCGTCGTGCTGTCCCTGTGCTGGGGGTCCCGCGGGCGGCGGGGAGCGGTTGTTCGAAGTTCCTGTCCGTGTCGCCACCGCCACGGGCGGCGCCTGCCTTTCTTATCGGCCGGGATGCGCGGACCTTTACGTGAATTTCGCAGCGACGCGCGCGGGACGGCGCGTGCGAAGACCCTCAGGCCTGTTCGCTCAGCAACAGGCCCGAGGCGGGGAGCGCGTCGCCGCCCTGCTGCGCCAGTTCGCGCATGGCGGCGGCGATGCGGACCGCGGTTTCGGAGGGGATCTGGCGGATGAGTTCCTCGGTCTCGGCGTCGTAGACCGATACCACGGCCCGGCCGAGTTCTTCCCTGACCTCGAAGGACAGCGAGCGCTGCTCGGGATGGATGTGCCGGCTCGCCTGCTCCAGCAACTGCTGCAGGTCCTGCAGCGGCGCCTGCTGCGCGTCGGCCGCGGCCGGGTCGGCCGCGGCTGCCACGGATGCGGTGGCGGCCGGTGCGGTGCCTTCGCGCGCGGGCTTCGGTGCTGCCTCCGCGACCACGGCCTTGCCCCTGCCTGCGAGCGGCTGCGACGGGCCGTATGCAATGCGTGACGTGTCCATGATCGAATCCTGACGCTCAGTCCCGGGCGCTGGCAAGGGGGCAGGGCGTCGCCTTGCCCCCTGCGCCAGACCGTACCGGGCTCATGCCCCTGTTACTGCAGCAGCGCGAGCGTCTGCTGCGGCAGCGCGTTGGCCTGCGCGAGCACCGAGATGCCGGCCTGCTGCAGGATCGAGGCGCGGGTGAGGTTCGCCGTTTCGGCGGCGAAGTCCGCGTCCATGATCCGGCTGCGCGCGGCGGTCACGTTCTCGGCGACGTTCTGCAGGTTCGAGATCGTGCTGAGCAGGCGGTTCTGCACCGCGCCGAGGTCGCCGCGCGTGGCATCGATGAACTGCAGCGCCGCGTCGACGACCGCCAGCGCGTTCTGCGCGCCCTGCTGCGTGCCGATGTTGATGCTCGCGACACTGGACAGGGAGCTGGCGTTGGAGGTGTTCGCAGCACCGGCGAAGATGCCTGCCGCAGCCGTGTTGGAGGTCACCGAGAAGGCCTGGTAGCTGGTGAAGCTCAACGTCGCGCCCACCGTGCTCGAGTCCGTCGCCGCACCTCCCGTCAGCGTGACCGCCGCGCCGGAGGCGCCCGTGAGCGTCGCTGTCTTGGTCGCGTTGGTGTTGTTGTAGTCCTGGATGAAGATGTCGCGGCCTTCCTCGTTCACCAGCGAGAGCGTCCCGCCGTTCGAGGTCGCGGTGACCCCGCTCGCGGCCGAGCTGGCGTTGATCGCGTCGGCCAGCGCGGAGAGGTCCGTCGTGTTCGTCACGAGCACGCTGATGCTCGCGGTGTAGTTGGTGCTGCCCGAGCGCGACCCGATCGTCATGGAAACCGTTCCGGTCGCACCCGCGGTGATCGCGAAGCTCGCCGTGGTGCGCGCGGTCATGGTCACGCCGGTGCCGGCGCTGACCGCCTCGACCTGGCTCGCGATCTGGTCGCCGGTGGCGCCCGCGGCGATCGAGATCGTGCTGCTGCCGAGGTTGCCCGCGATCGTCAGGCTCTGCGCATCGACGTTGTTGGCCGGCGCCGTTGCTCCGGCGGCGACAGCGGCGTTGATGTCGCCGCTGCTGGCGACCGTATTGGCGCCGATCGCGGTGGCGCGCGAGTTGGCGATGCTGATCGAGATGGTCTCGTTGGCGTTGGAGCCGACCT
>CAYXJM010000648.1:0-1786 GCA_964465455.1 uncultured Klebsiella sp. | reverse complement strand
TCGTGCTGCGCCGCGGCCCCGACGGCGCCTGGAAGATCGTCGCCGACATCGACAACATGAACGCGCCGCCGCAAGCGTCGGAGCCGGAGCCTGCGGCAGCCGACGCGCCGTCCGTCGCGCCCCCGCCCTAGCCCGGCCCGGACGCGCCGCCCGGTCCGTGACGCCGCCCGCCGGCAGAGGCCATCGCCGTCATGCTCTACCGCATCGCCGCCGACGCCACGCTGGTCGTGCACCTCGCGTTCATCGTCTTCGTCGCGCTCGGCGCCGCGCTCGCCTCGCGGTGGCGCTGGATGCCGCTGCTGCACCTGCCGGCCGCCGCGTGGGGCGTGTACGTCGAACTGTCCGGGGCCTTCTGTCCGCTGACGGCGCTGGAAAACCGCCTGCTGCTGCTCGCGGGGCAGTCGGGCTATCGCGGCAGCTTCGTCGAGCACCACCTGCTCCCGCTGATCTACCCCGCCGCGCTGACGCGCGAGATGCAGTACGGGCTCGGGGCCGGCGTGCTGCTGCTGAACGTCGTACTCTATGCGCGTGTGTTGCGCGGCGGGCCGCGTGACGGCGATCGCCCGCCACGGGCGCCAGTCGAGCGGAGAGAACCATGAGCGATCCTTTCCTGCTGGCCGCGATCGAGGAGGCCGAGCTGGGCCTCGCCGAGGGCGGCATCCCGATCGGTTCCGTGCTCGTGCACGACGGTGCGATCGTCGGACGCGGCCACAACCGGCGCGTGCAGCGCGGCAGCACGATCCTGCACGCCGAGATGGACGCGCTCGAAAGCGCGGGGCGACGCGGCGCAGCCTTCTACCGCGAGTGCACCCTCTACACCACGCTGTCGCCCTGCGCGATGTGCAGCGGTGCCGTCGTGCTGTACGGCATTCCGCGCCTCGTGGTCGGGGAGAACCGCTCCTTCACGGGCGAGGAGGAGTGGCTGGCGAGCCGCGGTGTGCGCATCCGTGTCGTGCAGGACGAACGTTGCATCGCGCTGATGCGCGAGTTCATGCGCGGGCATCCCGCGCTGTGGGCCGAGGACATCGGCGAGTGAGGGACGCCCTGACGCTGCAGCATCTCGAGACCTACGCGGCCTTCCGCGGCGACGCCGACGGATGGGCGCGCCGCGGCGGCTCGCCGGCGATGGAGGACCGCCACTGGCGGCGCATCGACGAACTGCTGCACGGACTGCATCTGGTACGATGCGGCCTCGCGTCGCCGCGCTATGCGGCGCGCATCGAGCAGCGCCTGCAGGCGCTGACCGCTGACGAAAAAGTGCGCGACAGGTTGAGATCAATGGCCGGAGACATCGCATGAGACGGGGCACCGGATTGCTGGCCGTGGCGGCGCTGCTGCTCGCGGGCTGCAGCAGCGCTTACTACGGCACCATGGAAAAGCTCGGCGTGCACAAGCGCGACATCATGGTGGACCGCGTGGTGGCGGCGCGCGACGCCCAGGCCGAGGCGAAGGAGCAGTTCCTCACCGCGATGGAGCAGTTCAAGGGCGTGGTCGCCTTCCAGGGCGGCGACCTCGAGCGCGAGTACCACAAGCTGGATGCGACCCTGAAAGACAGCGAAGCCAGGGCCGCCGACGTGCGCGAGCGCATCGCGGCGGTCGAGGACGTGTCCGAGGCCCTGTTCAGCGAGTGGGAGGGGGAACTGGGGCAGTACGCCAGCAACTCCCTGCGGCAGGCGAGCCAGCGCAAGCTCGATACGACGCGGCGCCGGTACACGCAGCTGCTCGCGGCCATGAAGAAGGCCGAGGCGCGCCTGGAGCCGGCGCTGGTGCCGCTGCGCGACCAGGT
>CAYXJM010000647.1:0-1790 GCA_964465455.1 uncultured Klebsiella sp. | reverse complement strand
CTTCACGATCCGGCCCGGGTACATCTTGAACGCGACCTCCGCCTCCTGACCCGGCTTGATCGCGCGGACCTCGTTCTGCTTGTAAATGGCGAGAATCCACTGTTCGTTCTCGACGAAGTTCATCGCGGGCGTCATCGGCAGCGGCACCGCCATCGCGCCCGGGCGCAGCGTCAGCGCGACGACCGTTCCGTCCGCGGGCGCGTAATAGGTGGTCTGGCTGAGCTCCCATCGGGCATTGGCCAGCTGCGATTCGGCCGCCGCGATCTGCGCCTTCACCTTGGCCACTTCATCCTGCTCGCCATCGGGCGTCTTGGCGCCGAGGGTCTCGCGGGCCTGCATTTCGGCAGCGACAGCGGACGCCAGTTGCCCTTCGAGGCTGCGAACGTCCGCCTGGGCCTTCTCGTAGTCGAACTTGTTGCCCGCGCCGCTGGCGGCCAGTTCCCTGAATTGCTGCAGGCGCAGCCGGGCAAGGCTCAGCTCGGACTGCACCGACTCCTTCTGGGCGGCGGCGCTCTTGAGCTGCTCCTGCAGGTTGCGCGAGCTGGCCGTTGCCGTGACGAGCTGCACGCGAAGCTGGGAGAGTTGCGCCTCGTAGGTCTGGACGGCGATCCGGAAGGGTTCCGGATCCACCTTGAACAGCACGTCTCCCTTCTTGATCGGGCGGTTCGGTTCGATCGGCACCTCGGTCACCAGGCCACGCACGGGCGGGTTGATCGGTACCACGTAATTGACGACCCGGATGTCGGCGGAGGAAGGCGCGTAGATATTGAGCAGCAGAATCAGCACCGTCAGCCCGACGGCCGGGATCATGATGACGATGACCTGGCTGACGAAAGTCCACGGAAGCCACTTGAACTTGAAGAAAATCAGCCAGACGAAGAACGAGTAGATGCCCAGGAGCAGGATTTCCACGGATCAGACCTTCCCTGCGTTGGCGGCGGTGGTGTCGGCCAGCCTGGCTTCCAGTTCGGCAACGCGTTGGTGCAGCTCGCGGAGCGCGTCCGCATCCTCCCCGCCAGGCGCTGGCGCAGCGCCCTCGCGGTCATGCACGACCTTGTCGGTGCCGTAAGCGAGCTGGTGCAGAACCGGCTTCGAGTAGGCCCAGAGCCAGGCCAGGGGCCACAGCATGCCGCCGAAAACGAGCGACAGCAGGCACAGGCACTTGATGGCCTTGAGCTGCGGGTGATGATTGCGTTCGGCAACTTTCTCCGGGAGAACATGCACCAGCAGGAACACGCCGATGGCCACGACCGGCGCGATGACCAGCACGATCCAGGTGAGGACGTCGGCCACCGCATCGAGTGCCTCGCCCTTGAACATCGACGCGTTGGCGTGCCAGGGGAGCAGCGCCAGCAATGCCGCGAAGGCGCCTAGCGACCAACGGCGAACGGCCGGGCGCTGCGGCAATGAACGGGGTTTCGATCGTGATATCATACAGGTCGTCATCAATGGCCGCCCAAGGGCAACGATAGCATTCCCGGATACAGGTCAGTAGATTTCCTTGATGAAGCGCATGTGCTTCCTGGAGGACGGCTTGTCCTCTGTCACCTTGCGCTTCGGCAGCCTGACCTTGGGGCGCTTGATTTCCTTGTACGGGATCTGCCCCAGCAGGTGCGTGATCAGGTTCAGGCGCAGGCGCTTCTTGTCGTTGGAGTTGGCCACGAACCACGGCGCTTCCTTCGTGTCGGTGGCGCGGAGCATGTCGTCGCGTGCGCGCGTGTAGTCGTCCCAGCGTGTGTAGGACTTGATGTCCATCGGCGAGAGCTTCCAGATCTTGCGCCCGTCGTCGA
>CAYXJM010000646.1:0-1800 GCA_964465455.1 uncultured Klebsiella sp. | reverse complement strand
CTTGTGCAGCCCCGGCGTCAGCGCATAGCCGCGCACCTGGATCTCGCCGATTTCGCCGTCGCCGACCTGCCGGCCCGCCTCGTCCGCGACGCGCACCTCGAAGCGCTCGGCGAAATGGTCCATGGGGGCGCACAGCGGGTAGCCGGAAGCGCGGAATTCGTCGCCCCAGGAATAAGGCCCGAGCGTCTCGCTCATGCCCAGCCCCCACCAGGGCTTGTTGCCGGCGATGCGTTGCAGGTCCTCCTCGGCCAGCACGCTGCCCATCGCCATGCGGCTGTTGGTGGGCGTGCCCTCGGTGCACACCGTGATCGCGCCGGCTTCCCAGTTCGGGAGCAGGTACATCATCGTGCCGCCCACCCAGAACATCGGCAGGTGGGCCGTGACCTCCCTGCCCCGTGGCGGCGCGAGCATCGAACGCAGGTAATGGGCGCGGAACATCACGGGACCGTGGTTGTGCTTCACGCCCTTCGGCAGCGCCATCGAGCCCGAGGTGTAGATCTCCAGCATCTGGTCGCTCGGGTGAACCTCGGATTCCATTGCCAGCAGCAGCTCCTCGCTCACGGTGCCAGCCGCGTCGGTCAGGAAACGCATGTCGCGAATGCCCGCCGGCAGTGCTTCGCCGAAGGAAACTATCCACCGCAGATAGGGCGCCCTGACCACGCGCAGATCGGACCCGTCGCTGTCGCGCAGTTCGGGCAGTGCGTCGCACAGGCGCTCGACGTAGTCGTGACCCAGCAGTCGCCGCTGCACGATCAGCCCGCTCACGTCGGACTGGCGCAGCACGCGCACCAGTTCGTTCGACTTGATCAAGGTGCTGATCGGAATGGCAATGGCGCCGATCCGAGCGATCGCGGCGAGCATCAGGGCATAGGACGGGCCGTTCCCGAAGATGAACCCGATACGCGAGCCCTTGCCCGCACCGCGGGCGATCAGGCCCCTGGCTAGCTCGGCCGAGCGGCGGTCGAGCTCGTTGAACGTGAGCGATTCGTCCGGAATCGTCTCGCCCTTGAGCGTGATGGCGACGTCGTCACCGTATGCGGCCGCGGCGGCCCGCACGAATCGGGGAAAGGTGTCCGCCGATCGCGGGTCGTCCATCACGCCGTTCGCCGTACTCACCGTCAAGACTCCCCTGCCAAAACGCCGCGTTGATCCAACAGCCTTCGCCTGCCCGGCGCCGAATCCTCCGATGGGACGGCCGTTCTAGGCCAGCCGGGAGAAAATCTGGGGCAGATCGGCACTGGTGTGGATGCCCGGATCCGCCGCACACACGTAGGGCACCGCGTTGACCGCCCGGTGCGCGGTGTACCCCGACATCTGCGTGGCGAAGTCCTCGGTCGTCCTGGGAAAGTAGAAGTGGACATCCATCGGCGTGTCGCCTTCGACGACCACGCGCCAGCCGGTCTCGCGAAGTTCCCAGTCCTGCTCCAGATCCAGCGAACAGTACCAGTAACAGCGAAAGCGCAGCAGTGCGCGGCCATTGCACATTCCCTCGACGGTGACGCGCTGCGCGGCCACGGTTCCCTTCCTGATCACACCTCCGCCCGGCAGCGTGATGTCGCTGCGCGCCGTGCCGACCTCACCGCTGCCGCGGACGCTGTCGAGGCGCAGCCCCAGCGCATCGGCCACCACGGCCAGCGACTGACCGAAGCCGACCACCATGTAATCGACCATGCCTTGGTCCGCCTTGCCGTCTGACTGCCTGCCGTAGCCCATGACCTCGAAGATCATCTGCTCGGAGCAGGTGCTGGCAATGTCCGCGTACTCGTTGATCGTCAGGCAATCGAGACGCCGCGCAATCGA
>CAYXJM010000645.1:0-1802 GCA_964465455.1 uncultured Klebsiella sp. | reverse complement strand
AGCCATTCCAGGCAGAGGGCGGTGGTCTGGTGCGTGCCGGTGCCGAAGGCGAGGCCGGGGTCGAGGTGCATCACGATGGCGTCCGGATCGGCCACCTCGTGGCCGCTCGGGCAGACCCAGAAGCGCTCGCCGAAGCGCAGCGGCGCGAAGTACTGCAGCCACTCGCGCTCCCAGGCGCGGTCCTCGAGGTATTCCCAGGGCAGCTCGCGCGCGGCGTCGCCGAGTTGTGCGGCCAGCGCCGCGGCAGTCGCGTCGCGGTCGGTGTCGGCGTCGAACAGCGCGATCAGGTCCACCTCGGGCCACAGCGGCGTCTCGCCGACGCCGGGCTCGAGTATCGGCACGTCGCGGTGGTCACCCAGCGTGACCGACAGCGCGCCGGCGGCGAGCAGCGCGTCCTCGACCGCCTCGACGCGGTCGGCGGTCGCCACCAGGCGCAGCTGCAGCCAGCCCATGGGGGGTACTCAGGTCTGCAGTTTCTTTTCGAGGTAGTGAATGCTCACGCCGCCGCGGTGGAAGGCCTCGTCGCGCACCAGCTGCTGGTGCAGCGGGATGTTCGTGCGGATGCCGTCGACCACGATCTCGTCGAGTGCGTTGCGCATGCGCATCAGCGCGCCGTGACGGTCGTCGGCCCAGCTGATCACCTTGCCGATCAGCGAGTCGTAGTTCGGCGGCACGGTGTAGCCGCTGTAGAGGTGCGAGTCGACGCGGATGCCGTTGCCCCCGGGCGCGTGGAAGCGGTGCACCTTGCCCGGGCAGGGCGCGAAGGTCCTCGGGTCCTCGGCGTTGATGCGGCACTCGAAGGCGTGGCCACGGAAGCGCACGTCCTCCTGGCGGATCGACAGCGGACGGCCGCTGGCGATCAGGAGCTGCTCGCGCACGATGTCGATGCCGGTGATCGCCTCGGTCACCGGGTGCTCGACCTGCACGCGCGTGTTCATCTCGATGAAGTAGAACTGGCCGTTCTCGAACAGGAACTCGAAGGTGCCGGCGCCACGGTAGCCGATCTTGAGGCAGGCCTGCACGCAGCTCTCGGCGACCGCGCGCTTCAGCGCGTCGGGTATGCCCGGCGCGGGCGCCTCCTCCAGCACCTTCTGGTGGCGCCGCTGCAGCGAGCAGTCGCGGTCGCCGAGGTGGATCGCGCCGCCCTTGCCGTCGCAGAGCACCTGGAACTCGACGTGGCGCGGGTTTTCCAGGAACTTCTCGAGGTAGACGGTGCCGTCGCCGAAGGCGGCCTGCGCCTCGTTGCGGGTCACGAACACCGAGTTCAGCAGCGCGGCCTCGCTGTGCACCACGCGCATGCCGCGCCCGCCGCCGCCGGCCGCCGCCTTGATGATCACGGGGTAGCCGACCTGCCGCGCCATCGCGAGGATCTCGTCGCCGTCCTCGGGCAGCGCGCCGTCGGAGCCCGGCACCGTCGGCACGCCGGCCGCCTTCATCGCGTCCTTGGCGCGCACCTTGTCGCCCATCAGGCGGATCACGTCGGCGGTCGGGCCGATGAAGACGAAACCGCTCTTCTCGACTTGCTCCGCGAAATCGGCGTTCTCGGCGAGGAAGCCGTAGCCGGGGTGGATGGCGACCGCGTCGGTGATCTCGGCGGCGCTGATGATCGACGGCACGTTGAGGTAGCTCTGCGCCGAGGGGTTCGGGCCGATACAGACGGCCTCGTCGGCCAGGCGCACGTGCATCAGGTCGCGGTCGACCTGGGAGTGCACCGCGACCGTGCGGATGCCGAGCTCCCGGCACGCGCGCAGGATGCGCAGCGCGATCTCGCCCCGGTTCGCAATGACAACTTTCTCGAGCAT